>NZ_JBNBPL010000007.1:0-238515 GCF_059412425.1 Pantoea sp. CFCC18177 | reverse complement strand
AAGTAACGCACGACCTTTAACTTGAATTGAGTGGAATATTTGGGCTTCATGATTTATCCCCATTATGTCGTTTTACAGTCCAACATTATGGGTTCAGTCCAATATCAGACCCCCTTCATGCTAACTAAGCCCATCCACTCTTGCCATGTTCTTCACAAAATTTACGCAGGCGCACCGCGATCGCACAACTTCTGCGCTTTGATTGTGCAATCTTTCATCACAAAAACTTATTACACGTGAATTAATTATTAAAAATCATCATGTTATAAAAATGGCACGCGCTTTGCTCTATTGAATTCCATCTTGTATACCAGTTGGAATTCACTCATGGCATCAACCTTCGGCTACACGCTTCAGGATTGGCAACACCGCTACCAGCAGGACCCGCAGAGCATTACCTCACTGTTGGCCGCGCACCTCGACGCTCTCGACCAGCAGGATAACGCGTGGCTTTACCTTGCCACGCCGGCGCAATTGCAGGCACAAATCGAGCCGCTACTGGCCAGCTACCTGCGTAATCCTGCGGCGCTGCCTTTGTTTGGCGTGCCCTTTGCCGTGAAAGACAATATTGATGTCGCTGGCTGGCCCACCAGCGCGGCCTGCCCAGCCTTTACTTACACCGCCGAAGCCGATGCCTTTGTTGTCGCACAGTTAAAAGCCGCAGGTGCGGTGGTTATCGGTAAAACTAACCTCGACCAATATGCGACAGGTTTAGTGGGCACTCGTTCCCCGTATGGCGCGGTGAGCAACACATTTAATCCAGAATATGTCAGTGGCGGATCAAGTTCGGGTTCGGCGTCGGTGCTGGCACGCGGTCTGGTCGGCTTTTCACTTGGCACAGACACCGCCGGATCGGGCCGCGTACCGGCTGGTTTTAATAACATTGTCGGGCTCAAGCCCACCAAAGGCTGGTTCTCTGCCAGCGGCGTGGTGCCCGCCTGCCGCCTGAACGATACCATTTCCGTTTTTGCATTAACGGTAGAAGATGCCTTCGCTGTCGCCACCGCCGCAGGTGGCTACGATGCCGGGGATGCTTATTCGCGCAGCAACCCGCATACCGCGCCCGCCAGCTTCAAAGCGCAGCCAGATTTTGCTATTCCCGCTTCGCCAGAGTTCTTTGGCGATAAACAGGCTGAAGCGGCCTGGGATAGCGCCCTTGCGCAGTTGCAAGCGACTGGCGCCACTTTGCACGCCATTGATTTCACGCCATTCCACCAGTTAGCGGAGCAGCTCTACTACGGCCCGTGGGTCGCCGAGCGTACCGTCGCGGTGGGTGAGATGATCAACCGCCCGGAAGAGATGGATCCGGTGGTGTATGGCATTGTCAGCAGCGGCCTGAAATACACCGCGGTCGAAGCCTATCAGGCCGAATATCTGCGCGCCGAACTGACGCGCCAAATCCAGCAAACGCTGGCGCAGTTTGATGCGCTGGTGGTGCCAACCTCCCCCACCATCCATACGCTGGAAGAGATGAAACAGGAGCCGGTGCACTACAACTCGCAGTTCGGCACCTACACCAACTTCACCAACCTCGCCGATCTCAGTGCCCTGGCCCTGCCCGGCCCGTTCCGTGCCGATGGTTTGCCTGCTGGCATCACCTTGATTGCTCCCGCCTGGCAGGATCGCGCACTGGCGGGCTTTGGCATGCATTGGCAGCAGCAGATGGCGTTGACGCTGGGTGCCACCGGCAAACCACAACCTGCTCAGCACTCATCCTTACCAGTCTCAGCCGATCACGTGCGCGTGGCGGTGGTCGGTGCGCATCTCACTGGCATGCCGCTCAATTTCCAGCTCACCAACCGCCATGCGGTGTTAGTGGAAGAGACGCAAACCGCCAGCAACTATCGCCTGTTTGCCCTGCTCGATGGCCCGATTAAGAAGCCTGGCCTGCTGCGCGGCGACAGCGGTGCAGCGATCACCGTTGAGCTGTGGGATATCCCGCTGGCGCGCTTTGGTGAGTTTGTGGCAGAGATCCCGGCCCCGCTCGGCATCGGCTCACTGACGCTGGCTGATGGCCGCACAGTGAAAGGCTTTATCTGCGAACCGGCGGTGCTGGCACAGGCGCTGGAAATCACTGAATTCGCCGGCTGGCGTAACTGGCTGGCCTCCCAGGGGAGTAAATAAACATGTTCAGCACCGTACTGATTGCCAACCGTGGCGAGATCGCCTGCCGTGCCATTCGTACCCTCAAGCGCCTCGGCGTGAAGAGCGTTGCAGTGTATTCAGATGCCGATCGCAATGCGCGCCACGTCAAAGAAGCGGATGTGGCGATTGCGCTGGGCGGTGATAAGGCCAGCGACAGCTATTTGCGCATCGATAAAATTCTGGCGGCGGCCAAAGAGACCGGCGCAGAAGCCATCTGGCCAGGTTACGGTTTCCTCTCTGAAAGCCTGCCGTTTGCCGCCGCTTGTGAAGAGGCCGGTATCGCCTTTGTCGGCCCTACGGCGCATCAGATTGGTGAGTTTGGTCTGAAACACCGTGCACGTGAACTGGCTGCCAATGCCGGCGTACCGATGACACCGGGCACACCGTTATTGAACTCGCTGGAGGAAGCACTCAGCGCGGCGGAAAACATTGGTTATCCGGTGATGTTGAAAAGCACGGCGGGCGGCGGCGGCATTGGTTTAACCCGCTGTGATGACGCCGAAGCGCTGCGCAATGCGTGGGAAAGTGTGCGTCGCCTCGGCGAACAGTTCTTTAGTGATGCCGGCGTGTTCCTTGAGCGCTTTATCGACCGCGCACGCCACGTCGAGGTCCAGATCTTTGGTGATGGCAGCGGTAAGGTGATCGCATTGGGCGAGCGCGACTGCTCGCTGCAACGTCGTAACCAGAAAGTGGTGGAAGAGACCCCAGCACCGAATCTTCCGCAGGCCACACGTGAAGCGTTGCTGGCCTCAGCGGTGCGCCTTGGTGAGCTGGTGAGCTACCGCAGCGCGGGTACGGTGGAATATATCTATGATGCCGAAAAAGACGCCTTCTACTTCCTCGAAGTGAATACCCGTTTGCAGGTGGAGCATCCGGTCACCGAATGTGTCACCGGACTCGATCTGGTCGAATGCATGCTGATGGTCGCAGCGGGCGATGCCATCGACTGGGCACGCCTGCAACAGGCGCCACAGGGTGCCTCGATTGAAGTGCGTATCTACGCCGAAGATCCGCTGAAGAACTTCCAGCCAAGCCCTGGTGTGCTGACCGACGTCTCCTTCCCGGACGATGTGCGCGTGGATGGCTGGATCGATACCGGTACTGAGGTATCCGCGTTTTACGATCCCATGGTGGCCAAACTTATCGTGCAGGCGGATACCCGAGAAGCGGCTCTGGCGAAGATGCAACAGGCGCTGGATGCCACGCAGTTGCACGGCATTGCGACCAACCTTGATTACCTGCGCCAAATCATCGCCACTGAAGCCTTCCAGAGCGGCAAGGTGTGGACGCGCTTCCTCGACAGCTTCACGCCATCTGCCAGCGTGATTGAAGTGCTGCAGCCGGGCACCTTCAGCAGCATCCAGGATTTTCCTGGCCGTCTCGGCTATTGGGATATCGGCGTACCGCCTTCTGGCCCGATGGATGACTTTGCATTCCGCCTGGCTAACCGCATCGTCGGCAACCACGATAGCGCCGCGGGACTGGAATTTACCCTGCAAGGGCCGACACTGCGCTTCCACAGCGATGCGGTGATTGCCCTGACCGGTGCAGATTGCCCGGCGGAACTGGATGGCGAGAGCCTGACCTACTGGCATCCGATTCAGGTCAAAGCGGGCCAGGTGCTGACTTTGGGTCGCGCGCAGAGCGGCTGCCGCACCTATCTTGCGGTGCGCAACGGCTTTGACGTGCCAGAGTACCTCGGCAGCCGTTCTACCTTCTCACTCGGCCAGTTTGGCGGGCATGCCGGACGCACGTTGCGCGTGGCCGATATGCTGCCCATCTCCCAGCCGTTGCTGGCGGCTTGCACCACGCCTGCGCCGGTCAGCAAACCGCAAGCACTCGATCATGCCTTGGTGCCGCATTACGGCACCGAGTGGCGTATCGGCGTACTCTACGGGCCGCATGGCGCGCCGGATTTCTTCACCCAAGCCGCCATCGACGAGTTCTTTGCCAGCGACTGGCAGGTGCATTACAACTCCAACCGTTTAGGCGTGCGTCTGGTGGGGCCAAAACCGACCTGGACCCGCGCCAACGGCGGTGAAGCTGGGCTGCACCCTTCCAACGTCCATGACTGCGAATACGCAATTGGCGCGGTGAACTTCACTGGTGACTTCCCGGTGATCCTGACCCATGACGGCCCAAGCCTCGGCGGGTTTGTCTGTCCTGTGACTATCGCAAAAGCGGAATTGTGGAAAGTCGGCCAGGTCAAACCGGGCGACACCATTCGCTTCCATCCAATCAGTGCGGATGAAGCGGTCGCGCTGGAAAAAGCGCAAGCGCAGAGCGTTGAGACGCTGCGCAGCCATCATGCGACCACCTTTGACGTGCCTTCCTTAGCGGTCACTGAATTCGGCTCCGCGACATTGCTGGCAGCACTCCCAGCGACAGAAACCACGCCAACGGCGGTTTATCGCCAGGCGGGCGACAAATATGTGCTGATTGAATACGGCGACAACGTACTGGATCTGGCACTGCGTCTGCGCGTGCATCTGCTGATGAACGCTCTGCGCGAGCGCGCGGTTCCCGGTGTCGAGGAGCTGTCACCCGGCGTGCGTTCACTGCAGGTGCGCTATGACAGCCTGATCCTCAGCCAGAAACAGCTGATGAACCTGCTGCTGGAACTGGAAGCCGGACTGGGCGACGTCAGCCAGCTAAAAGTGCCGTCACGTATCGTCTGGATGCCAATGGCCTTTGAAGACAGCGCCACACTGGGTGCTGTGGAACGCTACAAAGAAACCGTCCGTGCCACTGCGCCATGGTTGCCAAACAACGTTGATTTTATCCAGCGTATTAACGGCCTGGAGAGTCGCGAAGCGGTACGTGACACGATCTTTGACGCCAGCTACCTGATTCTTGGTCTGGGTGATGTGTACCTGGGCGCACCATGTGCAGTGCCAATTGATCCGCGCCATCGCCTGCTCAGCTCTAAATACAGCCCGGCGCGTACCTTCACGGCCGAAGGCACGGTGGGGATTGGCGGCATGTACATGTGCATCTACGGCATGGACTCCCCCGGCGGTTATCAGCTGGTGGGCCGCACGTTGCCGATCTGGAACAAATTCCTCAAGAACGATCAGTTCGCGGCGGATGAGCCATGGCTGCTGCACTTCTTCGATCAGGTGCGCTTCTATCCGGTCACTGAAGATGAGTTAACCCAACTGCGCGATGACTTCCGTGAAGGCCGCGCCACGGTACGCATCGAAGAGACTCTGTTTGATTTCGCCGCCCATCAGCAGTTCCTGAACGATAACGCGGATTCGATTGCTGCCTTCCGTCAGCGCCAGTCAGCGGCCTTTGACCAGGAAGTGACGCTGTGGGCGCAGGAAGAGCAGAACGCGCCACTCACCAGTGAAGAGACGCTGATTGCACCCGAAGCCGATGACGATGCGCTGGCGGTGTGCGCCGACATGAACGGCAACATCTGGAAAGTGCTGGTGCAGCCGGGTGACGCGGTGGAAGCCGGTCAGACCATCATTATTGTCGAAGCGATGAAAATGGAACTGGCGATTGTCGCGCCGCAAGCCGGCACGGTGAAACGCATTGCCTGCCAGGCAGGACGTCCGGTGAGCCCGGGCGACACCCTGCTGTGGCTGGAATAAGGAGCTGACATGAACCCAAGCCCACGCAGCAAAGGCCGTCCAGAAGCGCTGGCGGAGAAGGTCTACCAGGCACTGAAACAGGACATATTTGAGTTCCGTTTAATGCCTGGAGACCGCTTCAGTGAAAACGAAATCGCCGAACGGCTGGAGGTCAGCCGTACGCCAGTGCGTCAGGCGCTGTTCTGGCTGGAACGCGAGGGCTATGTCGAAGTGTGGTTCCGCAGCGGCTGGCAGGTGAAGCCGTTCGACTTCGAATACTTCGAAGAGTTGTACGACTTCCGAACCGTGCTGGAGCGCGAAGCGGTGCGCCGTTTGTGTGCACTGCCGCCGCTGGCCTGTGCTGAAGTCCTCACCACTTTGAAAAGCTTCTGGATTGATGCACCACGTCTGGAGGACGGCAAGGCCGTATCGGCGCATGACGAAGCCTTTCATATGGCGCTGGTAGCGGCGGCCGGTAATCAGGAAATGGCGCGCATCCACGCCGAGCTGACCGAAAAAATTCGCATTATCCGCCGCCTCGACTTCACGCGAGATGACCGGGTAGACGCGACATACCGTGAACATGCCCAGATTTTACGGGCGATTTTCCAGCAACAAACCGAGGAGGCACAGCGCATTTTAACCGACCACATCGCCGTCAGTAAGGCAGAGGTCAGAAAGATCACATTGCATATGTTACAGCAGGCCCGGCTTCAACCCATTGAATAAAAACACTAACACATTTAGAGGGTTAACGATGAAAAGACGTTCGTTGCTTAAAGCTTTTGCGCTCTCCGCCACCGTGGCCAGTTTGGGCTTTACCTTTGGTGCCCAAGCCGCTGACACCATCAAAGTCGGCATCATGTCTTCACTCTCCGGCACCATGGCGATCTCGGAGACACCGCTGAAAGACGTGGCGTTAATGACCATCGATGAGATCAACGCCAAAGGCGGTGTGCTGGGCAAAAAGCTGGAGCCGGTGGTGGTGGATCCCGCCTCAAACTGGCCGCTGTTTGCGGAGAAAGCACGCCAACTGCTGACGCAAGATAAAGTCGCGGCGGTGTTCGGCTGCTGGACCTCGGTATCACGCAAGTCAGTGCTGCCGGTGTTTGAAGAGCTGAACGGCTTGCTGTTCTACCCGGTGCAGTATGAAGGTGAAGAGATGTCACCGAACGTGTTCTACACCGGCGCGGCACCGAACCAGCAGGCGATCCCGGCGGTGGAATACCTGATGAGCGAAGACGGTGGCAGCGCGAAACGCTTCTTCCTGCTCGGTACCGATTACGTCTACCCACGCACCACCAACAAAATCCTGCGCGCCTTCCTGCACAGCAAAGGTATTCAGGATAAAGACATCGAAGAGGTCTATACGCCGTTTGGTTACAGCGACTATCAGACCATCGTGTCCAACATCAAGAAATTCTCCGCTGGTGGCAAAACGGCGGTGATCTCCACCATCAACGGTGACTCTAACGTGCCGTTCTACAAAGAGCTGGCGAACCAGGGCATCAAAGCGACGGACATTCCGGTGATTGCTTTCTCTGTCGGTGAAGAGGAGCTGCGTGGTATCGACACCAAACCGCTGGTCGGTCAGTTGGCGGCGTGGAACTACTTTGAATCCGTTGATAACCCAACCAATGCCAAGTTTGTTGCGGATTACCGCGCCTACGCGAAAGCACACAACCTGCCGAACGCCAACACGGTCGTGACCAACGACCCAATGGAAGCGACCTATGTCGGCATTCACATGTGGGCGCAAGCGGTGGAAAAAGCGGGTACGACCGATGTCGACAAAGTGCGCGCAGCGATGGCAGGACAGACCTTTAAAGCACCAGACGGTTTCACCCTGACCATGGATAAAACCAACCACCACCTGCATAAACCGGTGATGATTGGCGAAGTGGAAGAGAACGGCCAATTCAACGTGGTGTGGCAGACCGATAAGACGGTACGTGCACAGCCGTGGAGCCCGTACATCGCGGGTAACGATAAGAAGCCTGACTATCCGGTGAAATCGACGCAGTAAGTGGGTGGTCGCCATCAATGGCGACCCTGGATTATTTGCGCGGACTCCGTAGGGTCGCCAATTTTGGCGACCATTTTCAACGCCGCTTCAGTTCAACAGGATCATCACCATGACAATCCGCCGTTATCTTTGCTGTCTGCTGCTGCTCCTGCCTTGGCTGGCTCAGGCGGGCGATGGCGCTGACTTCGCTGCCGCCAGTCGCACCGAACAAGCCACGCTACTGCAAAAGTGGGCCGCTGCACCGCAGGCGAGCCGCGTGCCGCTGCTGCAGGCACTGCGCAACGAAAGCGTGGTCATCGACCAGGATAAACAGCCGTTCAGCCAACAGGCTGACACCTTCACCCCGTTAGACAGCGCGCAACACCCCAATGGCGACACCAAAAAGCTGTTTATGAACAACCGCCTGCGCGTACTGATCGCCAGCGCCCTCGCCGCCCACCAGCTGGTGAGTGATGACCCGGCTCTGCGCCTGCGCGCCGCACAACAGTTACAAAACGACGGGGCCGCCGATCAGCTTCCACTGATTGAACAGCGCCTCGCCGTAGAAAAAGACACTCAGGTACATGCTGTATTAGCCATGGCCGCGGCCAACCTGCAACTGGCCAGCCCGGATGCCGCCGTGCGCCTCAAAGCAGTTACGCTACTTGGGGAATCCAGCGATCCCAATATGCAGGCTAGCCTCAATCGTTTAACGCAAGCCAGCAATGAGCCGGATGCCCAGGTACGCGCGGCAGCAACCGCCAGCCTGCAACAGATCAAACATCGGCTGATGTGGGGCGATCTGCTGGGCCAGGCCTTTACCGGTCTCTCTCTCGGCTCAATCCTGCTGCTGGCCGCTCTCGGTCTGGCGATCACCTACGGCCTGCTCGGCGTCATCAACATGGCGCACGGCGAGATGCTGATGCTGGGTGCCTATGCCACCTGGTTTGTGCAGAATCTGTTCCAGCAGTTCGCGCCACAGTGGCTGGCGTGGTATCCGCTGCTGGCCCTGCCGGTAGCGTTCCTGGTGACAGCGGGTATCGGCATGCTGCTGGAGCGCACCATTATCCGTCACCTGTATGGACGCCCACTGGAAACGCTGCTCGCCACCTGGGGCATCAGCCTGATGCTGATCCAACTGGTGCGCATGCTGTTCGGCGCGCAAAACCTCGAAGTGGCTAACCCAGGCTGGCTCTCTGGCGGCTTGCAGGTCCTGCCCAACCTGGTGCTGCCGTACAACCGTATCGCGGTGATCCTGTTCGTGTTTGCCGTGTTAGGCCTCACCTGGCTGCTGCTGAACAAAACGCGCTTGGGCCTCAGCGTGCGTGCCGTGACGCAAAACCGCGCCATGGCCGATTGCTGCGGCGTGCCCACCGGGCGCATCGATATGCTGGCATTCGGCCTCGGTTCTGGCATTGCAGGACTCGGCGGCGTGGCGTTATCGCAGTTGGGTAACGTCGGCCCCGAACTCGGCCAGGGCTACATCATCGACTCGTTCCTCGTGGTAGTGCTGGGTGGTGTCGGGCAACTGGCGGGCACCGTGGTGGCGGCCTTTGGCCTCGGCATTCTCAACAAAGTACTGGAACCGCAAATTGGTGCGGTGCTGGGTAAAATCCTCATCCTCGTGTTGATCGTGCTGTTTATTCAGAAACGTCCACAGGGCCTGTTTGCCTTTAAAGGGAGGGTCATCGACTAATGAGCCAACCCATCACCTTAACGCTGGCGCGCAAAGCGCCGCGCCTCAGCATCGGCCTCGGCATCGTGGTCACCGCGCTGCTGTTGATCATGCCGTTCTGCGCCTTGTTGCCCGCCACGCACCCGTTGGCGATCTCCACCTACACGCTGACGCTGGTGGGGAAAATTCTCTGCTATGCCACCGTCGCGGTAGCACTGGATTTGGTGTGGGGCTATGCCGGATTACTGTCGCTCGGGCACGGCCTGTTCTTCGCGTTGGGCGGCTATGCCATGGGCATGTACCTGATGCGTCAGGCCTCTGGCGAGGGCTTACCGGCGTTTATGTCATTCCTGTCGTGGAACGAGCTGCCGTGGTTCTGGGCCGGTACCCAGCACTTTGCCTGGGCGCTGTGTCTGATCATGCTGGTGCCCGGCTTGCTGGCGCTGGTGTTTGGCTTCTTCGCCTTCCGCTCAAAGATCAAAGGCGTTTACTTCTCGATCATGACGCAAGCGCTGACCTACGCGGGCATGCTGCTGTTCTTCCGCAATGAAACCGGCTTCGGTGGCAACAACGGCTTCACCGGCTTCACCACCCTGCTCGGCTTTAATGTCACCGCCACCGGCACCCGCATCGGACTGTTTATCGCCACCGTGCTGTTGCTGCTGATCAGTCTGGGGATTGGCTTCGCGCTGGCACGCAGCAAGTTTGGCCGTGTACTCACCGCAGTGCGTGATGCAGAAAACCGCCTGATGTTCGTCGGTTATGATCCTAAAGGATTCAAGCTGTTTGTCTGGACGCTCTCCGCCGTACTGTGCGGGCTGGCTGGCGCCCTGTATGTGCCGCAGGTGGGCATCATTAACCCCAGTGAAATGTCCCCCACCAACTCGATTGAGGCGGCCATTTGGGTGGCGCTGGGCGGTCGCGGTACCTTGATTGGCCCGCTGTTAGGTGCGGCGATTGTCAACGGAGCCAAAAGTTGGTTTACCGTTGCCTTCCCGGAATACTGGCTGTTCTTCCTCGGCCTGATGTTTATCCTCGTCACGCTGTTCCTGCCGCGTGGTGTGATTGGCCTGCTGCGCCGGAGGCGTGATGACTGAGCAACTGTTTACCCAACCCCATCCAGCAGACCGCCACCGCGATCAGAGCGATCCGGTGCTGCAGCTGGAGAAGATCAACGTCTCATTTGATGGCTTCCGTGCCCTGACCGATCTGTCACTGAAGATCGGCGTTGGCGAACTGCGCTGTGTGATCGGCCCCAACGGCGCGGGCAAAACCACCTTGATGGATGTGATCACCGGCAAAACCCGTCCTGATAACGGGCAAGTGATCTACGACCAGGACACCGATCTCACCAAAATGTCACCGGTGGAGATCGCGCGCGCTGGCATTGGCCGTAAGTTCCAGAAACCCACGGTGTTTGAAGCGTTAACGGTGTTTGAGAATCTGGAGATCGCGCTGAAAAATGATAAATCCGTGTGGGCCAGCTTGCGGGCAAAGCTCAATGGCGAGCAGCAAGACCGCATTGATGAAGTGCTGAAACTGCTGCGCCTCGGGGGCGAACGCCAGCGCAAGG
The DNA here is from genome assembly GCF_059412425.1 of Pantoea sp. CFCC18177. Classification (NCBI taxonomy): domain Bacteria; kingdom Pseudomonadati; phylum Pseudomonadota; class Gammaproteobacteria; order Enterobacterales; family Erwiniaceae; genus Pantoea; species Pantoea sp. CFCC18177. The sequence goes on along the minus strand of NZ_JBNBPL010000007.1, from coordinate 227,539 downwards.
CGGGTTTGCTGTCGCACGGCCAGAAGCAGTTTCTTGAAATCGGCATGCTGCTGGTGCAAGACCCCCATCTGCTGCTGCTCGACGAACCCGCAGCGGGCATGACCGATGCAGAAACTGAGTACACCGCCGAACTGTTTCGTAGCCTGGCAGGCAAGCACTCGCTGATGGTGGTCGAACACGATATGGGCTTTGTGGAAACTATCGCCGATCATGTCACGGTGTTGCATCAAGGCCAGGTGCTGGCGGAGGGATCGTTACGCGAAGTGCAGGCGGACGATCGCGTTATCGACGTTTATCTGGGGCGTTAAGATGCTACAAGTCTCCGAACTGAACCAATATTACGGCGGCAGCCACATTCTGCGCGGTCTCTCTTTTGAGGCTAAATCAGGCGAGATTACCTGCCTGCTGGGTCGCAACGGCGTGGGGAAAACCACACTGCTGAAGTGCCTGATGGGGTTGATCCCCGCGAAGTCCGGTGAAATTCGCTGGCAGGATAAAGTGATCAATAGCCGTAAACCGCATCAGCGCGTGCAGTCTGGGATCGCTTATGTGCCACAGGGGCGTGAAATTTTCCCGCGTCTGACGGTGGAAGAGAACCTGCTGATGGGGCTGGCTCGTTTTTCCGGATCGCAGGCCAAAACGGTGCCAGAGGAGATCTACCAACTGTTCCCGGTGCTACGAGAGATGAAAGCACGACGCGGCGGCGATCTTTCTGGCGGGCAACAACAACAGTTGGCGATCGGGCGTGCGCTGGCCTGTCAACCACAGTTATTGATCCTCGATGAACCCACCGAAGGGATCCAACCGTCGGTGATCAAAGAGATCGGCGCGGTGATCCGCCAGTTAGCACAGCGCGGTGACATGGCGATCCTGCTGGTGGAGCAGTTTTACGATTTCGCCGCCGAGTTGGCCGACAGCTATCTGGTGATGTCGCGCGGGGAGATTGTACAACGTGGCGCAGGTGCCAATATGGAAGCCGAGGGCGTACGCGGGTTGGTGGCGATTTAATATATTGAAACGCGCGATGAATCGCGCCGCTACAGCCCAGTGCCGCAGCGGCGCCATTTATTAGCGGAAATTAATGCGCCGGTTTTGTATCCAGTTGGAACACGCTGATATTCTCCACCAGCGAGCCAACCTGCTGATTCAGCGCACGTGCTGACTGTGCTGATTGCTGTGACAGCGTGGCATTCTGCTGTGTCGCCGCATCCATATGCGTCACCGCCAGATTCACCTGCTCGATCCCCACGCTCTGTTCCGCGCTGGCTGCCGAGATATTTTCCATCAGCTCACACAACTGCTTCACGCTTTCGACAATCTCCTGCATCGACGATCCCGCACCTTTGACCAGCGTGTTGCCCTGCGCAATCAGATTCACCGATCGATCGGTAAGACCACGAATATCACGCGCGGCGGAGGCCGATCGCTGTGCCAGCGTCCGCACTTCTGAAGCCACCACGGCAAAGCCACGGCCATCGTTTCCAGCTCGGGCCGCCTCGACAGCAGCATTCAATGCCAGAATATTGGTCTGGAACGCGATGCCATCGATCACCGTGACGATCTCGTTGATCTCACGCGAGAACTGGTGAATTTCCCCCATCGCCACCACCACTTTTTCCACCACCTCACCGCCTTCTCCGGCGCGCTGGCGTGTATCCCGGGCGATGTCGCTGGCATGACGTGCATTCTCGGCGTTGTTTTTGACCACCGACGTCAACTGCTCCATGGAAGCCGCCGTCTCTTCCAGTGCGCTTGCCTGCGCTTCATTGCGCGCCGACAATTCACGGCTGCCATGCGCCACCTGATCGGTGGTATCCGCAATCGCTTCGGTGCCGGATCGCACACCAGTGACGATGCGCGTCAGGTTGTGGTTCATGTCGCGCAGTGCCGCCATCAGTTGCGCGGTTTCATCGCGTCCTGATACTTCAATTTGCGCACGCAGATCTCCAGCGGCCACGGTTTTTGCCACGCTGATCGCCTGCTTCAAAGGGCGGGTGATGCTTTGCACCAGCCAGGCGGTAATGCCGATACCCACCAGCAGAATACAGACCATGGCGATGAGCAGCAGCATGCGGGTTTTCTGGTAGTGGGCGAGGTTATTCGCCTCGATCTCCTGATGCATCTGCTGCGCGCGCTTCAGGGTGGCAGCCACCAGATCGTCGATTTGCTGCGTGGGTGCGCGGTCAATCCCTGTCACCAGATGGTCAACGCGGGTGGCGCTGCTACTGTCGCTGATGCGGTAGTTTTCCAGCGCCGCCAGATATTGGCTCTCCAGCCCTGCATGCACCTGGCGTGCCTGCTCAACTGGTGCAGTAGGCAGCCCCAGCGCCGTCTGGATTTGACTGAGTTTACTCAGCAGTGCCTGCGTTTGCTGGCTCTCTTTCAAAAATGCCTTTTTGTACTTATCGAAGGTCTCCTGCCCTTGCGTGCCGCGTAACAGGGTATTTTTCCACTCCTGCACTTGTATCTTGAACTGCACCTGCGCACTGCGCGCGGTGTCGATGCTGTCAGCAATCAAGACTTCACGTGCCATCACATCTTGATTGTTTTCCAGCGCCTGCATATTGACTTGCAGTCCGTGCAGTCCCATCAACAACGTTGCGAACAGCAGCAGCGTGGCGAGAAACCCCAGCCGCTGGCCAATTTTAAACTGGTTGAGCTTCATAAATCTGAACCCTGGTAAAAAGAGAGGAGAACGACTGTGACGAATGTCGCAGGAGTTATCGTCCAACAGGGGGATGGGCTTTATACGATTGGCGAGGATATTGCGTGACAGTTTTATGACGGCACGCACGAGGACCGCCAGCCTCTGTGCGGTCCCAGACGGCGTTACCGCTGGGCCTTCATGCTTCAGGCCCCCCGCCGTCAAAAAAATTACAGAATTCCCGTCTCCACGCTAAAGTGGCGCTTCTCACCTGGAGCCAATTCAATCAGCGTGCCGGCACGCTGCGCCGCCTTAAATCCTTCCGGTCGGCAGGTGGAGGGCAGCACATAGGCCGCGACCTGCTGATCGTGGTTGTACAGCATCCAGCGCGTGGCGTGCGGGAACTGGCGGCTATCGAAGCGGGTCATCAGTGCGAAGCCTTCCGGCGCATGCAACTCAAACTGCACTTCGTTGCCGTACTGCGGCAAATTATCGGCAAAGAACACAATCTCCGGATCGCACATCTCCGGCTGATCTAACTGCTGGAAGGCTTGCGGATCGCGTGCCAGTTGATCGGTATAGGCGCTCCACTGCGGTGTCGGCTTCACATGGGCCGGAATCGACGTCCGTAACTGAAAGGCATCCTGTGGGATCGACTGATTAAAGCGGCCATTTGCCAGCCAGGCGCTGTTCAGATGACACATATACTGTAGCGGCATCGGTGCCCCCGCCAGATTGGTGACGTTCATTTCAATCTGCAGGCGCGGCGTGTCGGCGTGCAACCGCACCGCCGGAGAGGCTAAATAGTGATGGCCGAAACCTTTTACATACTCGGTTTCGCCTTCCAACGACACACGATCCTGCTCCAGCACGATCCATGCGCTGTCCATGCGGGCGCAGGCCATTTCACCGTGCAGCGGATGGTCATCCTCCGGGGCCGGACAACCGTTGGCCAGCAAACCCGAATGGAAGGCAAAACAGCCATAGGTATCGATAATCGAACTGCCGAGCAGCGGCTGTTTGAAACTGTGCCCCATGGTCAGCGAGTGGCCATCGAACGTGGCATCCCACACCATCTGGCCGTAAAACGGCAGCACGATCACCGTACCGCGCAGATTGCTGATACGCACCGCTTCAACACCCGCCGGATAGCGGAATAACTCGACGTGGAAAGAGGCATTGTGCAGCAGCGTGCTGGGCGTTTCATGAAACTGCTCCCGGCGCAGCGGTAAACGGGTTTTCATGGCATCTCCTCCACTAAACGGCCTGCCTGAATCGCCTGGTTTTTATGGCGCAGCTCGCCCCAGAAGTAGAAGCCGACCCACGCGAAGCACAGCAGCGAAACGCCGAACGCCAACTGCATCGATCCCAGATGATCGGAAACAAAGCCCTGAATGGCCGGAATAAAGGCGGCACCCACAATCGACATCACGATGAAAGCACCCGCGACTTCCGTGTACTTGTTATCCACCGTAGCCAACGTGCCGGCATAGATGGTGGCCCAGCATGGTCCGAACAGCACGCTCACAAATACCGCCGCGTACACCGCAGTAAAGTTGGGGACAAACATCACCCACGCGAGGGTGATGACACCGAGGACTGAGTAGGCAATCAGCACTTTCTCTGCACGGAAGCGCGTCATCAGGAAGTTAGCGACAAACTTACCAATGAAGAAACAGATAAAGCTGTAAATCATAAAGTTAGAGGCATGACGTTCGTTGGTCGCCCCCAGCGTCAAGGCCAGACGAATGGTAAAGGACCAGACGGCTACCTGCATCCCGACATACAGGAACTGCGCGACGATACCGCGCTTAAAGTGACGATTCCCCGCCAGATAGCGGAAGGTCTCACCCAGTGAAGGCAGCGACTTTTCGCTCGACTGAGGTTTGCAGCGGGGATAGCGAGTGAACAGGAACAGCAACATCACCACCACTAACACCATCACCAGATATTTATAAGGTTCCAATGTATGTTCCAGCATGCTGAGACGGAAAGCATGCGCCTGCTCCGCGTTCATGCCCGCCATTTGCGCATGCAGGCTTTCACCGTCCTGGAACACCAGATACTTGCCCAACACGATGCCCATCAGCGCGCCAATCGGATAGAACGTCTGGCTGATATTGAGACGCAGCGTGGCGTGATCGCGATGCCCAATCATTGAGCTGTAGGTATTAGCTGCGGTTTCGAGGAAGCTTAAGCCAATGGCGATGGCGAAAATCGCCGCAAGGAACATGGTGTAAGTCGCCATGTGCGAGGCGGGATAAAACAGCACGCAACCCACAATGTAGAGCACAAGACCCATCAGGATCGCCAGCTTGTAAGTGGCTTTGCGGATCACCAAAGAAGCCGGGATCGCAATCAGAAAATAGCCGCCGTAAAACGCACTCTGCACCAGTGCGCTGGCAAAGTCGCTCAACGCGAACACGCTTTTGAACTGGGTGATCAGGATGTCGTTCAGGCTCGCAGCACAGCCCCACAACGGGAACAGGCACGAGAGCAAAATGAACTGAAACAGCGGCGTCTTATTCAGATAGCCGTCAGGTTGCTGAACAATGTTCGGTTGCATAGCTCGACCTCAGTGTACGTTGAGAAAACGCTGGAAGGTTTCCGCGTCAGGATAGGAACGCTGCGTACCGCGACCGGTCACGCTGCAAGCGGCGTAGGCCGAGGCTTGCGCCATCGCCGCCGCGATATCACCACTTTTCACCAGCGCATGCGCGAAGCAGCCGATGAAAGCATCACCCGCACCGCTGGTGTCCACAGCCTTCACTGGCGTGGGGGCCACATGGTGCAGAGTGTCACCCGCCATCCATAGCGAACCGCGCCCTCCGAGGGTAATAATCAGGTTTTTCAGACCGCGCTTAAGCAGCGTCTGCCCTGCCCGTTTCACCTCGTCATCCGTGCCCACCGGCATGCCCGTGAGGATCTCCAGTTCGGTTTCATTGGGCATAAAAAAATCGCACTTGCAGGCATAGTCGATATCGAGATTCGCCACCGCCGGTGCCGGGTTAAGGATCACTTTGATATCGTGCTGACGCGCAAAATCGATGGCGTAATAGACGGTTTCCAGCGGGATTTCTAACTGCAGGATGATCAGCTTGCAGGCTTTCAGCGCCTCAGCGGCCTCATCAATGTCTGCTGGTTTGAGCTGCTGATTGGCACCCTTGATAATCAAAATGCGATTCTGTGATTGATCGTCAACGAAGATGGGCGCCACGCCGCTGGACGTACCCGCTGCGGTGGTCACATATTGGGTATCCACGCCCTGCTGTTTGAGGTTCGCCACGGTGTTAGGCGCAAACAGATCGTCGCCCACTTTGCTCACCATCATCACGCGACCGCCCATTTTCGCTGCTGCCACCGCCTGATTTGCCCCTTTCCCTCCGCAGCCGATAGCGAAATCGGGAGCTTCCAGCGTCTCCCCGGCTTTCGGTAGCTGATTGGTGTAGGTAATAAGGTCCACCATATTTGACCCAATAACCGCGATATCCATTGTTAACTCCCCGGTGAATTTTTAACCTTATAATGTTATTAAATTAACAATAACAGTTAAATTAAGGTTGTAATGTGACAAAATTCACACCTCAACATCATCAACAAAAGCGATATAACGCCAAAGATTACCGAGCGAGAGTGTTATTATTCTAACAATGTAACATCATCGTGTTGCAGAGATAGCGTTAAGCGAAACGGCCATCACGGACCGGAGAGAGGGGTTTGCGGGCCGATCCTATTACAGGTAATATTGAAAATCGTTGTGCTACAGGTATCGCAAATCATTAAATTTTTTATCATTTATCGTGATTTCACCTTCAGCATCCTCGACCTCAGCCTACTCAATCAACAGAGATCATCATGGAAACCCGGCGCGACGAACGAATTCACAAGCTGGCACAGGCGCTGAAGCGTACCGACAAGCTACACCTGAAAGATGCGGCTCAATTGTTGGGTGTATCAGAGATGACGATTCGCCGCGATCTGACGGAACCGGCTTCGGCGGTCGTACTGTTGGGGGGGTATATTGTCAGCGATCCGAAAAGCCACGCCGGACACTATTTTATCTCCGACCAACACAGCCAAAACGCCGCACGTAAACAACGTCTGGCGCAGGTGGCGGCAAGTTTGATCAGCGAAAACGATACGGTGTTTTTTGACTGCGGTACCACCTTGCCCTACATCGTGGATGCTATCCCGGACGCCTTGCCCTTCACCGCGATTTGCTGCGCCATGAATACCTTTCTCGCGCTGAAAGAGAAACCGGCCTGTAATGTGATCCTGAGCGGCGGAGAGTTTCATGCCGATAACGCGCTGTTCACGCCGATCGGTGCCCACTCGATCCTCGACGATCTCTGCCCCACGCTGGCCTTTATCTCGGCAGCGGGCATCGATCAGGAACAGGGCGCAACCTGCTATAACATCAATGAATTAGCCATGAAGCATCACGCCATGTTACGGGCGCGCACCCGTGTGTTGGTGGCCGATAGCAGCAAATTTGGCAAAGTACTGCCCGCCCGCATCGGTGAGCTGCGTCGTTTTGATCTGCTGGTGAGTGACAGTGCGCCAGAAGCGGCGCTGAAAAACTGGCTGGCGCAACAGAATATCCCACTGCGCCTGCCTTGAGATCAGGCTTTACGATCGATCACCGCGTCGCCATCGCGCAGACGGCGCAGGTTATCGCAGATCCCTTTGATGTTGCCTGCCAGGGAAATGTCCGTCACGCCACCAATGTGCGGGGTGGCGATCACGTTATAGCGGAACACCGGATCCTGCGGATCGGGCGGCTCCTGCCAGAACACATCCAGCCCGGCCCCGGCTAATTTTTTGCTCTCCAGCGCCGTCAGAAAAGCCTGTTTCTCTATCAACCCACCGCGTCCGAGATTAATCAGGAAACTGTCCTGTTTCATCTGCGCCAGCGCATCCGCGTTGATGATGTTATGAGTATCGGCGTTGTCTGGCAGGCTGAGCACCACAAAGTCCGCCTGCTGTAGCAGTTCCGGTAACTGCGACATTGTACCGATCCAGTCGAGCTGATGCTGACGCGCAAAGGCTTCATCCGCCTCGCGTTTTACGCCAATCATACGCATACCAAACGGGGCAAGGCGCTTCGCCAGCGCTTTGCCGATGCCACCTAATCCCACCAGCCCGACGGTTTTGCCCATCAGTCCCAATCCAATTGGCTGTCCGAGCCTCTGCTGTGCAAGGCAATCGGCAATCTCATGCTGGCGACGCGCCAGCCCAATCATCATCCAGATACCCAGCTCCGCCACTGAATCGGCATTGCCTGAATTATCGGAAGGGACATTCGCCACCATAATGCCGGCTTGCTTTGCCGCCGCAAGATCAACACCTTCCAGCCCGACGCCCGCCTGCTGAATCAGCTTTAGTCGATCGGCAGTGGCGATTAACCGTGCATCCACACGACACATGCCGGGGATCAGCGCATCGAAACCGGCCAGGCTCTCCGCCGCATGGCCCGCCGAGGCGATAAATTCCATATCAGGTAACGTCTGGCGGATCGCGGGAATCAATCCACCCCAGGCATGTTCATCTGCTGCAATCAGCACTTTCATCGAACTCCCTCCGTTTTCAGGCAAAAAAGCAGCATAGCGACTGTTGAGTGAGAATCAATCAGTTATCGGCTCTGTTACCCCACTCCAGAAGATTCAACGCCATGCGGCTGTGATTGCCGGGTGAAAACGGCTAAACTTCACCATCTGAAGTTCCACCATTCACAGACCAGAGGCTCATTACAACGTGGCTCAATTCGTCTATAGCATGCATCGCGTCGGCAAAGTGGTTCCGCCGAAGCGTCACATCCTGAAGAACATCTCTCTTAGCTTCTTCCCTGGCGCCAAAATCGGTGTACTCGGCCTGAATGGCGCGGGTAAATCCACCCTGCTGCGCATCATGGCCGGTATCGATACCGATATCGAAGGGGAAGCACGCCCACAACCGGGCATCAAAGTGGGCTATCTGCCACAGGAACCGAAACTTAACCCAGAGCACACCGTGCGTGAATCTGTGGAAGAAGCGGTTTCTGAAGTGGTTGGGGCGCTGAAACGTCTTGATGAAGTGTACGCCCTGTACGCTGATCCGGACGCGGATTTCGACAAGCTGGCGGCAGAACAGGGTCGTCTGGAAGAAGTGATCCAGGCACACGATGGCCACAACCTCGACACCCAGCTGAACCGTGCTGCTGATGCGATGCGTCTGCCAGACTGGGATGCCAAAATTGGCAACCTGTCCGGTGGTGAGCGCCGCCGCGTCGCGCTGTGCCGCCTGCTGCTGGAAAAACCAGACATGCTGCTGCTGGATGAACCGACTAACCACCTGGATGCAGAATCCGTGGCCTGGCTGGAACGCTTCCTGCACGACTTCGAAGGCACCGTGGTAGCGATTACGCACGACCGTTACTTCCTGGATAACGTTGCAGGCTGGATTCTGGAGCTGGACCGCGGTGAAGGTATTCCGTGGGAAGGTAACTACTCCTCCTGGCTGGAGCAGAAAGATCAGCGTCTGGCGCAGGAAGCCTCTTCTGAAGCGGCGCGTCGCAAGTCGATTGAGAAAGAGCTGGAGTGGGTTCGTCAGGGCGCGAAAGGCCGTCAGTCTAAGGGCAAAGCCCGTCTGGCGCGCTTCGAAGAGCTGAACAACACCGAATACCAGAAACGTAACGAAACCAACGAACTGTTCATTCCACCTGGTGCGCGCCTTGGCGATAAAGTGCTGGAAGTGACCAACCTGAACAAATCGTATGGCGATCGTGTCCTGATTGATGACCTGAGCTTCTCTGTGCCGAAGGGTGCAATTGTTGGCATCATCGGTCCAAACGGTGCGGGTAAATCCACGCTGTTCCGCATGATGTCCGGTCAGGAACAGCCAGATTCCGGTACCATCGAGCTGGGCGAAACCGTCAAGCTGGCGTCAGTGGATCAGTTCCGTGACGCCATGGACAATTCGAAAACCGTGTTCGAGGAAGTCTCGGGCGGTCAGGACATTATGCGTGTCGGCAACGTTGAGATGCCAAGCCGCGCCTATGTCGGTCGCTTCAACTTCAAAGGTACCGATCAGGGCAAACGTGTTGGCGAACTGTCTGGTGGTGAGCGTGGTCGTCTGCACCTCGCGAAACTACTGCAGGTCGGCGGCAACCTGTTGCTGCTCGATGAACCGACCAACGACCTGGACATCGAAACCCTGCGCGCGCTGGAAAACGCCCTGTTGGAATTCCCAGGCTGTGCCATGGTGATCTCGCATGACCGTTGGTTCCTTGACCGTATCGCCACGCACATCATCGATTATCAGGATGAAGGCAAAGTGGAGTTCTTCGAAGGTAACTTTACCGAATACGAAGAGTACAAGAAACGCACCCTCGGCGCTGACGCGCTGGAGCCAAAGCGTATCAAGTACAAGCGTATGGCGAAGTAATGGTTATGATGTGAAAAAGGCGCCGATTGGCGCCTTTTTTATGGCTGTGAAGATCATCCCCCCAGCATCTGTTTCACCAACTCAACGCAGCGCAGGAAGCGTGCATCGTAGTCATCCTCTTTGACGTGGACGAACTCAATGTTGTTTTCACGCAGCATGGTGACCAGCATCGACTGAAACTCACGGCGATCCATTGAGCTGCCGAGGCTACGCAAGCCATCCGCCACCCAAGGCACATTGTTCTCCAGCAGAATCACCAGATCGAAACGATACTCATCAATCAGCGCCTGCACGAACGGATGCTCACGCCCTTCATACTTCAGGCAAAACGCCTGGGTGGTGATGAAGTCGGTATCAATAAACGCGACTTTGCTGGCGTATTTCACCGCGAAATCGATGTACTGCGCCTGCCCCAGTGCGATTTTGTCGTAGTCGGAGTATTGCAGCGCCATCTCATCCCCACCCAAGTGTGAGAAGACATAATCACGGCCATACTCCCAGGCACTGGTGGTATTAAAGATATTCGCCAGCTTGTTCACCAGCGTCGATTTGCCGCTGGATTCCCCACCAAGGATCGCCACGGTGCGCACAAAGAACGGCTTCACTTCGGTGGGGATGTACTCCCAGTAACGGAACGGATCCTGACGAATCTGCCCGCCGCTGATGTTCATAAAGGATCGGTTAGGATCCACCACCACGGTAGGAATGCCGAGGTGCTGCTGATACATCGCCGCGTCAGGCTCTTCACTGGTATAGATGCAATCGGGTTCAATCCCCTGTTCTGACAGGAATTTTTTCACCCCTTCACTCCACACATCCCAGCCATGCGGATAGGGTTCGATCCCCTCTTCATCAAAGGAGTGAATACGGATATTTTTCTGGTATTTGAAGGTCTGTAGCAGCCAGCGCAGACGGTCGCTGATGGTTGGCTGCTGCGACATGGCGCTGTTTTCAAACAGTTCACGATCGCGCGGATCGTCATGGCCCATGATGATGTGCAACTCATCGACCTGGCTACAGGCGCGCTGAATCAAATAGATATGCCCGGTGTGCAGCGGGTAGAACTTACCGAACACCACGCCGACGGTTTTGTCACGGCGTGGGAATTCCAGTCCGAGAAAACGGTGCAGTGCTTCCAGCTTCTGCGCGCTCGGGCTTTTAATTTTGGCATTCAGCAACTGGCTTAAGTAGCCTTTGGTCATCCCGCTGGCATCTGCAACCTGCTGCAGCGTATGGCCCTGCTGGCGTATGGCTGTTTTCAGGTAGTCGAATGATGACATTTGGTGCCTCCTGCGTGGAAAAAAATGGGGTGTGGTGCGCGTTGGCCCTCACCCCGGCCCTCTCCCGCAAGCGGGCGAGGGAGAAATCTGTGCATCTTGCAAAAGCGTGACTCTGAATGCGAGCTCACAGCCCCTGCTTTCGGTTCCCTCTCCCTGTGGGAGAGGGTTAGGGTGAGGGCATCAGACCACTTTACAGCTCATCCAATATCGCCAGCGCATCCGCCAGCTTCTTGGCGCTGTACACCTTCATGCCATCAATGGTCTTCTTCGGCGCATTCCCTGCCGGCACAATCGCACGTTTGAAGCCGTGCTTGGCCGCTTCAGAAATACGCTCCTGACCGCTCGGCACCGGGCGGATCTCACCGGCTAACCCCACCTCGCCGAAGATCACGAGATCCTGTGGCAGCGGGCGATCGCGCAGGCTCGACACCATTGCCAGCAACAACGCCAGGTCAGCACTGGTTTCCGTGACTTTTACGCCACCCACCACGTTGACGAACACATCCTGGTCCGCCATCTGCAAGCCGCCATGACGGTGCAACACCGCCAGCAAGATCGCCAGACGGTTCTGTTCCAGACCCACAGCAACACGGCGCGGGTTGCCCATCATCGAATGGTCCACCAGCGCCTGGATCTCCACCAGCAACGGACGCGATCCTTCCCACACCACCATCACCGAACTGCCGGACGTCACTTCGTCACCGCGCGACAGGAAAATAGCTGACGGGTTACTGATTTCACGCATGCCCTGCTCGGTCATGGCGAACACGCCTAACTCGTTCACCGCACCAAAGCGGTTTTTATGGCTGCGCAGGGTGCGGAAGCGAGAATCGGCATCACCATCCAGCAGCACCGAACAGTCGATACAGTGCTCCAGCACTTTCGGACCGGCCAGCGAGCCATCCTTGGTGACGTGCCCCACCATCACAATGGCCACGCCGCGCGTTTTGGCGAAGCGCGTCAGGTATGCCGCGGTTTCACGCACCTGCGCGACGCTGCCCGGCGAAGACTGGATATCCGCCATATGCATCACCTGGATTGAGTCGATCACCATCAGCTTTGGCTGCTCTTGCTCGGCGATCAGACAGATCTGCTCGATGCTGGTTTCCGACAACATATTCAGGTTTTCGGTGGGTAATCCCAGACGATGGGCACGCATTGCCACCTGTTGCAGTGATTCTTCACCGGTGACGTACAGGGTTTTCATCCCTTCTGCCAGCTTACACATCACCTGCAGCAACAAGGTGGATTTACCGGCACCGGGATTACCACCAATCAAAATCGCACTGCCCGGCACCACGCCGCCACCGAGTACGCGGTCGAACTCTTTAAAACTGGTGGAGAAACGCGGCAAGGCTTCAAGGCTGATTTCTGACAGCTTCTGCACCCGACTGGCACCGGCATTCCCGGCATAGCCCGTCAGACGGTCGTTGCGCGCAGCCGCGGGCGAGGCGGCAATGCGCACCTCGGTGATGGTGTTCCACGCCTGGCAGGCGCTGCATTGCCCCTGCCAGCGCGGATAATCAGCGCCACATTCGTTACAAACGAAGGCGCGTTTTGCCGCTTTGGCCAAATCAAATCCTCTGTTAACGCTCTTCGTGAATCAGGCTGCCGGTCAGGATGCAGAATACACCCATCAAATCGGCATGGCGGATGATGATCGACGCCTGCTCATTCACTTTCGGTTTAGCATGGTAAGCAATACCCAGACCCGCCGCTTTAATCATCGGCAGATCGTTCGCGCCGTCGCCAATCGCCACGGTTTGCTCTGGGGCGATCTCATAACGTTCGGCGAGATTTTTCAGGGTATCGGCTTTAAATTGGGCATCCACAATCTGCCCCAGCACTTCGCCGGTCAGCTTGCCATCGCGCATTTCCAGCTCATTAGCCACCGCTGCCGTCAGGTGCAGCGTCTGGCGCAGATAATCGGCATAGTAGGTAAAGCCGCCTGAAGCAATCGCCACCTGCCAGCCCAGCGCCTGCAGTTTCTGCACCAGCGTGGTCAGGCCCGGCATCAGCGGCAGCGTGTCACGCACCTGCTTGAGGATGTTGGCATCAGCACCCGCCAGTTTCGCCACGCGTTCACGCAGGCTGGCTTTGAAGTCCAGTTCGCCACGCATCGCGCGTTCGGTGACTTCCGAAACCTGCTCGCCGCAGCCCGCCAGTTTAGCGATCTCATCAATGCATTCGATCTCAATGGCGGTCGAATCCATGTCCATCACCAGTAACCCAGGGGTTTTCAGATGCGGGATTTTGCCGAGCGGTGCCACATCAAAACCGGCATCATGCGCCAGTTTAGCGGCACGCGGTGTCAGTGAACCGGCCAGACGAATCACCTGATATTCATCGACGTTCCACGCGCTGACGATCACCATCGCCGCACCCAGCAGATGCTGATAATCGGTCAGTTTTTGTTTATCGAGCCCACGCCCATACAGCAACCAGCCAGTTCGACCGGCACGGTAATCCAGCGGCATCACTTCATCACCGCTGAGGGAAAGGGGTAGACCCGGCCAAAGTGAAACATCGGCGGGCAGATCGCACCAGGTAAGACGATTTGGCATTACAGCTCCTGTAGGGACAACAAAACCACGCAAGAGGCTACCTTGTCTGCGCGGGTTCTGGCAACATAATTGCCAGCCTTTCTGCTGTTACGTCACACGGGTTCCTGATGGTTAAAACCGCACTGAAATTTCGCCTGCATCGCACGGTGATTGTTCTTATCTCGCTGGCCCTGTTAGTGGTGCTGATGCAAGGGGCATCCTGGTTCAGTCTCGGCCATCAAATGGCGCGCTCTGAACAGGTGGAAGAACTGGCGCACACCTTGACACGTCAGGTGGCGTTTAGCCTGAAACCACTGATGGACAACAGCGACGATAACCGCACGCAGATCGAAGCTATCCTGGATCAGATGACGGATAACAGCCGCATTTTGGATGCCTCAGTGTATGCCGATGATGGCAGTCTGGTGGCCCACAGCGGCGAAAGCATTAACGTGCGCGATCGTCTGGCGCTGGACGGCAAACGTGCCGGTAGCTATTTCAATCATCAAATTGTGCAGCCGCTGGAAGGCAAAGAGGGACCACAAGGTTTCCTGCGCGTCACCCTCGATACCCACGTACTGGTCACCGAATCGCGCCAGGTGGATAACACCACCAACATCCTGCGCCTGATGATGCTGCTGGCGCTGGCGATTGGCATCATCCTGACCCGTACCTTGCTGCGTGATCGCCGCACCCGTTGGCAGCAGTCGCCGTTCTTGCTCACCGCCAGCCGCGCAGTGAAAGAGGACAAAGAGGAAGAAGAAGCGGTCGCAACCGCTGAGAATGAAAAAAAGAGTTAAGCCATTTTGTTCAGCGTTGCAGCTAACGCAGTTAACTGCTGCAAGGCATGTGCAGCAATTTGCCGAAAATCGAGGCTGAACTGTTCATCACTTTCAATTGCCTGCCAGTAGGTTTTTGCCATTGCGCTGGCAGCGCGCCATACTTCAGCGGACAACGAGAAATCCAACGTCAGTTTGACTTCCATACGCATGTGCCCCTGCGAATTGGGCGCCAGAGCCATCGGCAGCATGTCGTAAGCTGGAGTCAGGCTAAAAGGCTCATGCCCGGTGAAGAACGACAAATTACCTGCATGCATATCGCTATTGGCAATAAGGCGACCAAATGCCCATTGCAAGGTGCCACGATGTTGCGACTCATCGTCAATACGACGTTGCTGATGTAACTCTCGAAGCGCATCAGGCCAGTGCTGTGGGTGGCCGATAAATTCCGCACTGACCGCTTCCAGTGAAGCCATCTCGTGCCGACCGCGCTCACCCGTACGGTCAAAACGCTGCACTTCGAGAAAAAGCTGATCTTCACTTTCAATTAACTGGCTATCTGCCGCGGCCAGGCCACCGGCATTTAAATGCCGTAGTGCCAGATGCTCAGCGCGCACTAAATCACGCCATCGTTGAGCATTATCGCCTTGCCGTGAGGCAGTGAATTTCACCAGGCAGTGGCGGGCGCCGTTTGGAGTATCAGCAAAGCAGAGAAATTTGGGATGTTCCCCCCCTGCTGACGATCCTGGCTCGTCACCGCTCAACGCATGCTGCGCCAGCTGCGGATAGCGATTAACTTTCTCCACTTCGCGAATGGGTTGCGGAGACGCCTGCAGCAACCAGCGTTGGTAAGGGCGCTCACCGATGAGAAACGCACCCGGCATATCGATTCCACCGTTTGCCAGCGCCATTAAGCACTGCTCATCACTCCATAACCGAATGTCATCATTTAATCCCAGCTGTGCTGCATGTTCTATGCCCCATTGACGACCAATAAATCCCTGCGGTCGCAAGTCCTGTAAGAACCAGGGTAAACCATCATAGAAATGACCGCGTTCATGCTGGTCAAGATACAGGCAACTGCCTTGTGGCCATGTCGGCAACAGATAACCGGCTGACATGGCCTGCCCTTGAGCGGAAATGCAGTAGAGCGGAAATTGATTTTCACCCTGAATCGGACGAAGCAAAGCATAACGAGTGGCGCGTGCCCGGCCCCATTTAATGATGTGCGGCTGTTGCCGCAACTGACGCGATAATGTCGCCTGGCTCACGCCCGACCGTTGTAGCAGCTCGGCGGCACTCAGCGGTCCTGCTAGCAAGAAGTTCTGCAAATCCACCATAACCATCATCTCATGAATAGATTCATGAATAGATTTATGCATAGATACTTTCAAAAAAAAAGCCCGCACGGCGGGCTTTTTACGATAAATGCACATCAACAGTGAATAGATACTTTTAGATATTAGTCAGCAACGCCTGCAGTTCCGCCAGGTTTTTGACCTGCCAGGTTGGCGTGATGTGTTCCGGCAGCGGGCGTGTGCCGTGATCGATCCAGCAGGTTTTCACTCCCGCGTTCATGCCACCCAGAACGTCGGATTCTGGCGTATCGCCCACCATCAGCACGCGGCTACGATCTGGGTTGCCGAGTAACTGCAATGTATGATCGAAAATCGCCACATCGGGCTTGGGTACACCGACCTGCTCCGAAATGATCAATTCATCAAAGAAGTCACGGAAACCGGTGCGTTCCAGGCGTGCCTGCTGCAACGCGGTAAAGCCATTGGTGATGATGGCGATTTTCACCTTGCCTTTAAGCGTGTTCAGTAACTCGGCAGCCCCTTCAAGCGGCAAGCAGATCTCCGCCATGGCTCCGAGAAAATCACTGTTCAGCACTTCTGGTGCCACGCTGAGTTTCTCACCCCATAGCGTGAAGCGGCGAGTCTGTAGCTGTAAGGCTGAAATGGTGCCGTTTTGGTAATCCACCCACAGCGGTTTATTGATCGCCTGGTAATCCGCGTAATCCTGGTCGCTGAACTGCACGTCATAACGGGCGAACATGCGTTGCAAACCGGCATAGGCGTCAAAATGAAAAAGTGTGTCGTCTGCATCGAACAGGATGCATTCCCAGTCGTTTAGCATAATGTCCCTTTTTACAGCGTTAGCGCCATGATGATGGCATCTTCACGCCCATTGGCGGTGGGATAATAGTTGGGCCTGATACTGACCTGATGAAAATCGAGCAGTTCGTACAGTGCAATCGCCGGATGATTCGAGGCCCGCACTTCCAGCCACAGCGTCATCACTTCGCGCGCTTCCAGCTCAGCAATCAAATGCTGTAACAGCTGGCGTGCATAACCGCGGCGCTGAAAATCGGGATCGACGGCGATATTGAACAACGAGGCTTCATCCAGCACCACTTGGGTGATGGCGAATCCCGCCAGTTTACCCTCGGCTTCGAGGCGAAAATTAACAAAACGTTCGCCCTGATTGCTGGCAAAAGTTTGCTCGCTCCATGGGAAAGCGTGGCTACGGCGTTCAATGGCCAGCAGTAGCGGCTGGTCTTCAGGGGTGACTAAAGAGATGGTTGTCATGGTTACACATCTGTTGCCACAGGGCGCGTTTTGCCGCACCGCTGCTGATCAATTCGTTGAAAACGGCAGTGGTAAAGGTGATGCCGTTAAAGGGATGTTCGCTCTCCACGCCCATTAGCCAGCCGGCACAATCGACCTGCTCGGGCAGCATGGGCAGCTGTTCTGGCGTCAGCGTCATGACCTGAGCAGGCTGGATGTTCAGCACGCGCAGCACGTCGCGAATCAGCGGTTCTTGCAACTCAGGAGCCTGTTCAGTCACCATCACCAAACGTGTACCCGGCGTCAGCGTGACAGCAATTTCGCCCTGTAGCACGCGTGGACGCCGCAATTGGTACTGCGTAATCCCCATTTGCTGTAGGAGCCAGTCGCGTCTTGTACTCATGCTGTTACCCGTTATGCTGCCAGAATGCGACGCTATGCTAGCAAACCCATCGAACATGCGCCAACAAAGCACAATACCCAAAATAATTCGAGTCCCCTCATGGGGCCTACTCTTGGTTCAGGAAGGAGGGAAAAGGAGTGAGTCCGATGAGCTTACTTCAGGTAAGTGATTCGGTGAGCGAGAGTCGCCAACGCACCTGTAACTTGAAGTATGACGTGTATATAATCGCTGCTCTGATTTAACAGGAGTGTTCCATGTCTGCTTTTACCCCGGCCAGCGAAGTCATTCTGCGCCACAGTGATGAATTTACCACCCGCCATGTGCTTTTTGCTGGCGACCTGCAGGATGACCTGCCTGCCCAGCTGGAAACGGCCTCTACACGTGTGCATACCCAGCAGTACCATCACTGGCAGAACCTGAGCCGTCGCCTCGGTGAACGAGCGGTTTACAGCATGGTAGCGACTGCTGATGATGTCGCTGGCTGCGATACGCTGGTTTATTACTGGACGAAAAACAAGCCCGAAGCGCAGTTCCAGTTGCAGAACTTGCTGTCATTACTGCCTGTTGGCTGCGATATTTTTGTCATCGGCGAAAACCGCGCCGGTGTGCGCAGCGCAGAAGGCATGCTGGAAGCGTGGGCAACGCTGGAGAAAGTCGATAGCGCTCGCCGCTGCGGACTGTATCATGGTCGTCTGGATAAGCAGCCAAGCTTCGATGCCAGCAGCTATGGCAACACTTACATGATTGAGCATCTCACTATCCATACGCTCCCTGGCGTGTTCAGCCGCGATGGTCTGGATATCGGCAGCGATCTGCTGCTCTCGACGCTGGAACCGCATGCACGCGGTAAAGTGCTGGATATCGGTTGCGGAAGCGGCGTGCTGGCGACAGTACTGGCACAGATCTCACCGCGCGTGCGCCTGTGGTTATGTGATGTTCATGCAGCAGCGATTGAAGCCAGTAAACTCACACTGGCTGCTAACGAGTTAGAGGGTGAAGTCTTCGCCAGTAACGTCTTCTCGGATGTCACCGGTCGTTTCGATATGATCATCTCCAACCCGCCGTTCCACGATGGCCTGCAAACCAGTCTGGACGCGGCCAACACGCTGATTCGCGGTGCACTGAAGCATCTGAACAGCGGCGGCGAACTGCGTATCGTCGCCAACGCCTTCCTGCCCTATCCGCAGATTCTGGATGAAACCTTTGGTAACCACGAAGTGCTGGCCCAAACCGGACGCTTTAAGGTGTACCGCGCGGTATACGGTCGTGGTGCCAAAACGCGTTAATGGCGCGATTGCATCAGCGCGACGGTGAAAACGTTGTTTTTTGCAGCAATCGTTTCATCGTCGCGAAATATGTATTGACGCAATGAGTAAAATCTCTAGAATGCGCCTCCGTGGTTAGCAATACTTTAGGGTGTTGCACGGTACGCGATGGTGGCGGAATTGGTAGACGCGCTAGCTTCAGGTGTTAGTGTTCTTACGGACGTGAGGGTTCAAGTCCCTCCCTTCGCACCAATAATCACAAAGTTTATATCATAGCACTGAGCGATGGTGGCGGAATTGGTAGACGCGCTAGCTTCAGGTGTTAGTGTTCTTACGGACGTGAGGGTTCAAGTCCCTCCCTTCGCACCAATGCGATGGTATAAACAAAAAAAGACAACACAATGCGATGGTGGCGGAATTGGTAGACGCGCTAGCTTCAGGTGTTAGTGTTCTTACGGACGTGAGGGTTCAAGTCCCTCCCTTCGCACCACGTTGTCTTACTTATCTGGCAGTAAAATCCCCTATTTAGAAAATGAAAATATCACGCCTTTGCGTGATGTTGTCGTTTCTGCCGTTCAGCAAACGGCATTAGATGATATGGAAGTTCACCGTGATGGCAGCCGCGCCGCCCGCCAGTGCCAGACAAGAAGGCAGCAGTAAATAGTGACGTAAACGATGGTGGAACAGCATGACCACCGTGAGCAGCAGCGCAACAATCATTACCACGCGCCACTGACTAAAGCTCGGTTCCCACAACGCAAAAATCGGCAGTGCCGCACACGGCAGTAACACACCCCAGCCACTGTCCAGGCGTTTACCCATCATCCAGCTCACACCCCATAAGCCGCAGGCGGCCATCATCGCCATGATCATCGCGCAACCCTCAAATGATAAATATTCGTATTATCATATGACAACATTTCTCATCTTGCAGCGATTTTTTTTAGCTAAGTGACGTTGGATGACAGATTTACTGAAAAATGCTAAATTGCCGCCGATAACATTTTCAATAACACAACAATAACGTGCTCACTATCCGGTTTGCGGGATTAATTCCCTCGGGTAGCGCTTTGATATTTCAGGGCTGTCACGAGTAATAATAATGAAATTACAATCTTATGATGAGTTGAAACACAGCAAATATCGGCTTTCGCTGATGCTTTTTTTGTTTTTAAATGTCGCCGTTTCGCTTTTTTGCCTGTTACCTTTTTTAGGCACAGATAGCCCGGTAAGTTCGCTGCCAGTGGGGTTGGTCGCCGCTTTTAGCCTGACATTACTGACAATCTGTTTAGTGATGCCAAAACAAAAATTACCGCTATTAAATCCTGTCGCCCTGATATTAGGTGCGCTGTGGGCCTGGCATATTAACCATAGATATCATCAGGTTTTTTATTTCGATGGCAGCTTTTTAATAATCAGCTTGTTAAGCGTGTTCTTTGTCAGTGCGATTGCGCTGAGTGATTATTTGATTGCATTCTGTTTACACATTACGCCGCCAGTATTAACTGTGCTGTTATTAGATGATGGCCAGCATTTAGTGATGATCATATTCACTATTGCCCTGCCATTAATCGGTTTCTCATTGCACCATTTAATGCGCCGCCGCTTTGATACGTTTACGCGACGCCTGGTGAGCCAACTGTATGAGGAAAAAGAGAGTTTCAGCGATTTGAGTATGCTGGACCCGCTGACGGGCCTCTACAACCGCCGCGGACTCAAGAATCGACTGGATACCATCATGGAAAACCATGCGGGTAGTCATTATGTGTTGTTGCTGGATATCGATCACTTCAAAGCCTATAACGACAACTATGGCCATGCGATGGGCGACCAGGCCCTGGCGCGCGTCTCCGTTGCCATTCGTGATGCGGTGCGTTCCCGTGATGTGGTGACACGTTACGGTGGGGAAGAGTTTCTGGTGTTGATGACCAACGTCAATGCCTCGATTGCGATGAAACTGGCAGAGCGGATACGTCAGTACGTGGTGGATTTAGAGATCCCCCACCGCTTTAACGAAAAGGTCTCTACCCATGTCACCATCAGTGCGGGCATCGCCCCGATTTTCGCTGAAGATTTTGATCAGGCGGTGTCGAATGCAGATCGTGCACTGTACGTGGCAAAAAATCAGGGCCGAAACACTATTCTGGCGTGGGAAGATTTGCCGAAACTGAGTTCGGTGAGCAGCGAGTTACAGTAAAATCAGACATATAACGAAGCAGCGCGATTTATCGCGCTGTTTTTTTATGCGTACGAAACCCGGCGGGTTAAATGCCAACGTTACGGTGGTTGTGCTGATGACACCTTGTCCATTAATCTGGTAACGATTATCATTTGTTTCTCGATTCCCGTTATCACTCAGGACCGGCATGCCGATTATCACGCATCAGGATCATCGCTACAGCGAGCATCCCCTGATCTTTATGCAGAGCGACCGCACTTTAGCGAGCGCGCTGGAAGATCTGATGCGCGATCAACGCAGCTACATGCTGGATAACGTGAAGCTTGGACAACCCGCCCCGGCCGGAACTTTGACGCTCGCCGAATGGTCGAAACCCGTGCATTATCGCCGCCTGACCCAGCGCTACAGCGATTACCTGTATCGCAATCACCCTGATGTGCAGCAGGAAGCCAAGCCGCTGCAATCACTGTGGGCGCAGTGGTATTTTGGATTGCTGCTCTCACCACTGATGCTGATGCTACTGCAGGAACCACGGGCACTGAGCTGCGCGCCACATCTGATTCATGTTGAGTTCCATGAGAATGGTCACCCTTGCGCCTTCTGGATTGATGTGCAGGAAGACAGCGAGGCTCGCTACCTCAGCGCACAGCAGCGTATCGATCGCCTGATCCAGCAATGTCTGATACCCGCCGTCAACGGCATGACGCAGCACGGTGATATCAATGCGAAACTCATCTGGAACAACATGGGTTTCTCATTTTACTGGTTCCTGGGTGAGCTGAAAAACCAACTGCCTGAGCACGTTATTGCGCAGTTGCAACAGGCGCTGTTCTTTACCCAGACACTCTTAGATGGCAGTGACAACCCACTGTACCGCACCATGATCCCGCGCAACGGTGAAATGGAACGTCGTAGTTGCTGCCAGCGCTATCGTATTCCTGATGTTGAACGTTGTGGTAACTGCACGTTAAAAGTGGTTTAACCTCCGCGCATTCTGTTACAGATTCTCTTTTTATCTCGTTTACACTTTTCCCCCCTTATGGCAGCTTTTAGTCTCTGTTTTTGCCGGAGAAAAAAATGAGCCTGGAGTCGGTACGGCACTTCTTTGCCGAACATGCACCTGATATCGATATCATCGAGATGCCAGAGAGCACCGCCACGGTAGAACTGGCCGCACGCGTTCATGGCGTGATGCCTGGGCAAATCGCCAAAACCCTGTCGTTGAAAGTGAAAGATGCCATTGTGCTGATTGTCACGCGTGGGGATGCCCGCCTCGACAACCGCAAGCTGAAAGCCGCGCTCGGTGCCAAGGCACGCATGCTCAGCGTCGATGAAGTGGTGAACTGGACCGGTCATCCGGTGGGTGGCGTTTGCCCGTTCGGATTAGAGAATCCCCTGACCGTCTATTGTGATGTGACGCTGCGCAGCTTTGAAGAAGTGTTGCCCGCTGCTGGCTCAATCCACAGCGCCGTGCGCATTTCACCGCAGCGAATGGCTGACCTCACTGCGGCGAAATGGATTGACGTCTGCGAAACGCTCTAACGTTGCTCGCGCGCCACAGCACCAGAGATTTCGATGCCGCGCGTCTCCCGTCCAAAGGCGACAAACACGCAAATCAGTACCGCCACCGTCCCTGCAACAATGGCCATCCCGAGGCCATAGTTGCCGCCGTGGGCCTCTGCAATCCGTGACTGCAAGGTCGCATTGACGGAGGCAATCAGATTACCCAGTTGATAAACAAAGCCAGGCAGCACCGCACGGGCGTTTGCCGGCACCAGCTCGGTAAGATAGGTAGGAACAACACCCCACGCGCCCTGCACCATGAATTGCATCAGGAATGCGCCGATGCCAATCATCCACGAGCCGCTTGAAAACGCCCACAATGGCAGCACCGGCAGCGCGAGGAAAGACGCCAGAATAATCGCTTTCTTGCGGCCAATACGTTCTGACAATGCGCCAAACGTGATCCCGCCGAGCATCGCCGCAATGTTGTAGCTGATAGCGATAATACTGACGGTATGGGGATCAAACTGATGCTGCACCTTCAGGAAGGTGGGATAGAGATCCTGTGTACCGTGGCTGAAGAAGTTAAAGCACGCCATCAGCAGCACCATATAGATACAGATCTTCCAGTGCTGACGAATGATTGGTAGCAGTGCCGTGCTCTCTTTTCTCTCACGCGCTGCCAACCACACCGGCGATTCCGGCACTTTGAAATAGATGAACGGCAGCAGCAGAATCGGCAACGCGCCAATCAGGAACATACCTCGCCAGCCCACCGCTTCGAAAAACAGCCCAAAAATAATCGATGCCAGCAGATAACCGCAGGGATAGCCTGCCTGGAAAATACCGGACATCAAACCACGTGAGCGGTCGGGGATGGTTTCCATCGCCAGAGACGATGCCACCCCCCAGATTCCGCCCATCGCCACGCCGTAAATCACGCGGAACGCCAGGAAGGCAGAGAAATTGGGTGACCAAGCCGACAGCAGTTCGAACAGTGAAAACATCACGATATTAAGCATCAGGATCGGGCGTCGGCCATATTTCTCAGCAAGACGACCAAAAATCAATGCGCCAATCGGTCGTACCGCAAGCGTGAGCATAATGGCAATGGAAACATCGGAGACGCTGGTGTTGAAATACTGGGCAAGATCGCTGAGTACAAACACCAGGATAAAGAAATCGAACGCATCCAGCGTCCAGCTGGCGAAACTGGCAAAAGCCACGTTTCGCTGGGTCGCAGTCCAGTTGAACATAGGGGTATCCTGTCTGATTGCTTCCGGTTCGTTGACCGGAATTTATTGGAACGTTATCCAGCAAATGGTTTCACTGGTTATTATTGTGTTAACCATTTGTATATAGCATGTCAGAAAGACCGGCTGCGGCGGGGAATTGTCAGGGAGTGATTCGCGGTGTAAGGAAGCGTGTCGGAGGGTGAGGATAGTGCACCGCAAGGTCGCGGTGCCTTTTATTGCACATCGTTCAGCGTTTCAACCGATTAAATGCCTGCTCGATCATCTCCAGCAGTAACGGATTATTCACGCTGTGCATCACATGCACCAACGCGCCGGTTTGCTCAGGCACGCCGATATCCAATCGCAAGGGTAAACGATAGCGCCAGCTTTTGCCCCGCGTGGCACCGGCACGCAGTTCAATATCGACATGATAATCGACCCCATCCGCCACTCGTTGATTCAGCAACCAGGCAATCACCAGCGCATCATGGATCCAACAGCCTGGCAAATGACGTGTACGAATGGAGTAGTCAATCCACGGGCGCAGCGTCTCGCGCACAAACTGCGGTAGAGGATGGTCATTGGCGGTAAGGCGGTTAAGATCCTGATGCGTCATCAGCGTTTGCGTGGTCGCATCCATCGGCACCAGGGTGATGGTGGCACCGCTGTGTAACACCTGGTGGGCCGCTTCCGGATCAAGGCCAAAATTGGTGTCTTTGATGTAATCATCCAACGCAAAGACGCCGCCCATGATGACAATCTCTGCCACCGATTCCGCCATCTGTGGGTATCGCTGCAGCGCCAGCGCCACATTGGTCAATGGGCCGATGGCTACCAGCGTAAACTCACCGGGGTTATCGCAAATCAACTGCCCCATCACGCCAGCAGCATCATTGCCATCAGCCGCAAGCACCTGGGGCTGACGCACGCCACGCCATAGTTCGCCGAGTTTTTCGTCCTGCACGCCATCAAGGCGGGCGCGCCACGGCGCCGGGTCTTCACGCAGCGCCTGCAATGCCCCCTGCACCACCGGAATATTGAGGCCAAGGCGTTGCAACAGGTCTTTAGCCACCTGCGCGCCCACGGCGCTCGGTGTATTACCGGTGACCGTCGTAATCAGCTCTACTGATAGCGAAGGTGAAGCCAACGCTAATGCCAGCGCAAGGCCGTCATCAGTGTTCGCACCTGCAATTCCATTCCCCGGATCACAATCAATAATCAGTCTTTTCATAATGTTATAAGTTTATTTTTGTTGGATAAGCTGGCAGCCGCAGGACTCACCGAGTTCGAGATAGTGAGGAAACTCTGCCAGTTGTGCGTCGCCATCCCAATTTTTCAGCATGGCAATAGCGCTGCGAGCCATTTCACGCAGCGGTTGACGTACGGTGGTCAGCGTGGGGACATGAAACGCTGATTGATCGGTCCCGTTGAAGCACACCAGCGCGACATCTTGCGGCACACGCAAACCGTGCTCAGAGAGCGCACGGATGCAGCCTATCGCCTGGCCTTCATTACTGGTAAACAGGGCGCGCGGAACACGTCCGCTGGCGACCATACGCTTGGTTGCGTCGTAACCGCCCTGCCGCGTAAAGTTGGCTGGGAAAATCAGGGTTTCATCAATCGGTAAGCCCTGTTCGGCCATCGCCTCCCGCCAGCCCTGAATACGGTCCTGGGCATTGAGCATCTCCAGCGGGCCGCTGATGATGCCAACCTGCTGATAACCGTGGCTCAGTAAATGCGCCGTGACCTGACGTGAAGCCTCTTGTTCATTGACGCGTAACATGCTGACGCCGGGGCGCGGCTCAACGCGATCCAGCATCACCAACGGTGTTCCACTGGCCTGAATCACATCAATGTAGGGATGCCGATCAACGCTGTTATAAAACAGCCCATCAACCTGACGATTTAACAATCCCTGGATCAGTTCCAGTTCGCGTTTACGATCGTCCCCGGCATCACCCAGCAACATCACGTGGCCGTGATTAAGTGACTCCTGCAACAGCATATGCGCCATCGAAGCGACAAAGGGGTTGCTGATATTCGGCACCACCAACCCAAAAGTCTTGGTGCTGCCAGAAGCCAGCGCACGCGCCACGGCATTGGGCCGATAACCGGTTTGTTTGATCGCATCCAGTACACGCTGGCGCGTCGCTTCCGCCACCGGACGTGGACCGTTATTAATGACGTAGCTCACCACCGCCACTGAGGTTCCAGCGACTTTTGCAACATCACTGCGTGTCACATTTCCGCTTGGGGATTTCGCCAAGGATCTTGCCTCTGTATCAATGCCATTGGCCGGAGAATCCGGCCAATGGCGATGTTTAACTCATAACCTCTGAGCGCTAAATGGCATCTTCCGGGAGATTCAAATCGCGCCCGCGCGTTTCGGGTGCCACAAAAGTCGTGAGGAATCCGATGCTCGCCATCGCCGAGAAGTACACGGCAATCGCCCACCAGTGACCGGTGTAAGACAACAGCGCTGCAGCCACTAAAGGTGCGGTTCCACCTGAAAGGATAGACCCTAGCTCTTTCGCTACCGCCATCTTGGTGTAACGGTGTTTAACACCAAACATCTCAACGCCCCACGCAGCCTGCACGCCAAAAATGCCCAGCGAAGCCAGCGCCATGCCGACCACAATCACCGGAATCACGATGGCCGGATCATGGCTATCCATCAGACTAAAGGCGGGCCAGGCGTAGATCATCAGCAGCAGGCAGAAGCTACGATAGGTAATGCGGCGACCAAAGCGGTCTGATAACCAACCGGCAAAAGGAATGATCAGGAAACCCAGCAGCGAAGCGATAAACACCGCGGTGGTCGGCACCGATTTATCGAGCATCAGCACTTTGGCGACGTAGCCCACAATAAAGCCCTGCGCCAGATATGAAGGACCGTTTTCACCGATGCGCAAACCCACCATGGTCCAAAACGCACGGCTGCGTTGCCAGAAGCTGCGGGGATCAATCTCGGAAGCAGCCTGTTGCAAGGTGGCATTACGCTCGGCCTGCAATTCCGCCTGCTGGCGTTCAAAGACCGGGGTTTCACGCAGGTGACGACGAAGCCACAGCGCGACCACCGCGATCAGCACACTGCTGAGGAACGGGATGCGCCAGCCCCAGGCGAGCAGGCTTTCTTTATCCATCTGAATCACGGCCAGCCACACCAGTGAGGCGATCAGCGTGCCGCTGTTGGAGCCGAGGGCAATAACAGAGGAGACCAGGCCACGACGCTCAACCGGTGCATATTCACCTAACATCACGGTGCCGCCTGAAAGCTCAGCCCCTGCGCCAAGGCCTTGCGTAAAGCGCAGCAACACCAGACAAGCAGGCGCCCACACGCCAATGGTGGCGTAGGAAGGAATCAGACCAATTAAAGTGGTGGAAGCCCCCATCAGGATGATGGTGGCGATCATGACGGTTTTTCGGCCTTTGCGATCGCCTATCCAACCAAACAGCAGCGCGCCGATGGGACGGGCAATAAAGCCGACCGACCAGGTGGCAAAGCTGGAGAGCAACGCCATTGTCGGGGTGGCATTGGGGAAGAACACATCGCCAAAAATGATACCGGCAGCCAGACCATAGAGTGCGAAATCCGCATATTCCATGGCAGTGCCCAGCCAACATGAGAAGGTAGCGCGCCAGAAATCTTTGCGGCCAGAGGGGGTTTCCAACCGCGCATCGGCAGCTGAAGTGGAGGTCAGTGAAGTTTGTTGCGAAACGGATTGATGTACCGTCATAACCCTTTCCCTGAAATAGGTGAAAACAGCAAACGCCCTTCCGTGGGTCGATTCCCTTGCAACAAGCGGAACACCCCGGTGACGACGTTCAGTAGGCAAACCTGGATGAAAGTCAAAGAATTCCCCTGGTGTTGGAATTCGCTTATTCGCCTGTTCTCGCCGATGTTATTTTCATCGATCGCATTAGTAAGGCAAATGTAACTGGGTCATCTCAAGGCCAACTTCGTCTCTGGCACCGTGAGCTATCACTGTGGATACAGTCTATCTACGCGCGTAGATAAATCAAGTGATAAAAGTAAAAACAATTAATTTATCTTTACTATAGATCGGAATAAAAAGACAAAAATGGCGTCAATTCATGACATTACATCTCACGCGCCTGAATCATCATTCGTCAAACCGCATGTTATTAACGATGATTACTTATCATTGGCAGAGTGGCAGCTGAACTTTCATCGCGGTTTTTTTCGCACAATACAGTTAAGCTTTGATGACAATTGCGAATTAATCTTAAAACGAGCTTACCCTCGCGGTTGAGTTGATGTCTGCATTACACTGGATAAAAATCAATCAGGACGCTTATGACTATCATCCTTATGCGACACGGCAAACCTGACCATCCGGTGAGCGGACGCTTCTCTGCGCGAGCGTTGGCAGACTGGTGCGAGGGGTATGATCTGGCTGATATTTGTGACACGCCCCCGGCTCGCAGCAGGGCGATTGCGCATCTAGCCAGCGTGATTGCCTCCAGCCCGCTGCCGCGCGCGCGCTCATCCTTAGCACGTCTCGGTTTGCAACCGCATGCCGTGGATGACATTTTCAGCGAAGTGGCGATGCCCCTGCTGCCGTTTGAGCGCCTGCATCTGCCTCTGACGGTCTGGCTGGCACTGTTGCGCCTGTTATGGCTGTGTGGTTATGCCGGGCATGTGGAATCGGTTAAACACGCGCGAGAACGCGCGCGTCAGGCCGCAGACAAGTTGGTCACGCTGTCCAAACAGGGCACCGTTTTGTTAGTCGGCCATGGCATCATGAACAAATTGATTGCACGTGAGTTACGTAAGCGCGGCTGGCAAGCTGAGAAACATGCCAGCAGCCGCCACTGGAGCAGCGCGATTTACCACCGCCCATTCATTTAAGCTGGAAATAACTCAATATTTCACACCCTTTCCCCGCCGTCGGTGTAGCAACCACCTTCATCTGCTGCAAATCAATCACGCTCAACGAACCATCACCTTCATTGGCGATCAACAGCGTACGGTTGTCTGAGCTGAAACAGCCATCCATGGGTTTATTGCCGACCGGAATGTCACCGAGCGGATTGAGCAGATCGTCAAACAGCGTCACCAACGGCTCTTGATCGCCAATCGCCACTAAGCGTTCACCGTTGGCACTAAAACGCACCACCTGACAGGGTCGCTGATGGCCTGACAATCTAATGCGCTGACGAATACGATGACTTTGGCGATCGACCACATACAACAACGGCGCATCTGCGGCGCTAGCGACTAAATAGGGGTGCTTTGGTGAAGCGGCAATACCCGCGATGGGGCCGGGCATTAAAATATTATCAATGATGCGCCCTTCTGCCTCACACAGATCCACCACCGTGATGCTCGCGTCTTCCTCGTTCTCAGTAAACAACTTGCGCCCGCTGGGAGACAACGTCAGCCGATGGGCATTGTGTGAAGGCAGGGTGATCACTTTCTCGACTTTGTCGGTTAAAGGATCGATAACGGCCACGGCCGCACTGTTTTCACAACAGAGATACACTTTGCCATCACGCCCCAGTTGACCACTGTGGGGGGACTGCAAAGGCGATAAATCGATAAAACCGCTGATCTGGCGCTGGCGTAAATTGATCACAGCCACTTTATGGCCCGGATGCGGGTTGTCACCGTGAATGCCATCGCCATAGATCGGCACATAGGCCTTCTCCTGTTCGGGTAGCATCAACAGCTCATGCGGACGCGGCGGAAACGCATTCAACTCCTGCTGCACAGCATAGGTATCGGGATCGAGAAACAGGACACGATTCCCCTGTTTATCCACCGCCAGTAACCCACGGGTGTATGACTGCATAATGCCTCCTTTGTTTTTACCCTCTGGTGTAAGCGTAGCTAATCGGCATCAACGAGGGGCAAATCCCTGCCAGGCCAGCAGAAAATGTAGCTGCCTTAACCGGTCGGATCAGCGGCTACTTTTAATCCAGGCCGCAGCTATCGCCATGCGTAAGTTATTTTATTAGGAATAGTCCTAATGATGATTAATTAAAGAATCAGCAATCAACGCACTTATTTATCGAAAATTTTATGCTTAACGGATCCTTCATTTTCCGGTTTATCTGAAAGCAAAAAAAAGTAATAGCCTCTAAGGCCAGAATGTTTTATTAAGCTGAGGTGAGTACTTTTTACACACAGCCGTGAGGAAACATAAGAGCGCTTAAGCCGCCAGCATCAGGGAATCCTTGCCACCATAACCACAATAATTAGGTGCATCATGAAAACAAAACGTCTCCAGCCAGCGCTTGCGCTCTGGCATAACTGGAAAAAAATCGCCTTTACCAGCCAGACCTTACTACAGAAAAAACAGCATACTGCGCTCTGCGCGCCGGAGTACGATCCCAGCGAAGAGGACAATATCGTGTTGTTTTCTGGCGAGAAAGCCTTGCCGGAAATCCCGAAAAAAGTCTGGATGTATTGGGATGATGAGTATTTACCGAAATCAATGATGTTAAATATTCAAAAATTACGAAAAGATAATCCCGATCACGATATTTATTTATTAAATCGTTTAACAGTAAAAGAAGTGTTGCCTGATTTTATTTTCACTTCAACGCAATTAAGCAAACAGCAGAAAAGCGAAGTCATTCGTCTGGAGCTGTTATTACGCTACGGCGGCATTGCCATTGATTGCAGCACACTGTTATTTGAAGATCTCTCTTGGGTGCATCGTGCACATCAAGAGCGCCGTATGGATGTGATTGGTTACTATCGCGAAATTTCCACCGTCAACTATCTGGCTCCGGTGATTGAAAACTGGTTCCTCGCTGCTGCACCTAACAATCCGTTTATTCGCGAATGGCAGAAGCAGTACGCACCAATCAAGAACCTTGGCGAGCAAAACTACTTCAACGAACTCGCAAAGCGCGATGACTATGCGTTGCTGACTCAAAAAATTGAGCAGCCCCAACAGCAGCTGGGTTCACTGGCGCAACAAGCGGCCATGCGCGAATATCGTCGCGTGAACCTCTATCTGCGTAAATGTGAAGCCAACGCCTATTATTATCAACGCCTGAGCGGCTGGAAAAGTGAAGCCTTTGCCCATGCGGTGCTATTCAACCAACGCCCAATGACACCGCCGCCGGTGATCAAATTGAGCGGCAATGAGCAACTGCATCTCGACTTTAACCTGCGCTTAGGTAATTACAACCGCAGTAGTTTGTTAGGTGAGATGATGCAACCGCAGGCCACTGTTGCACTGGCTTCAGCCATCAACAAAGCGCGCGCGTAGCCAATGGACAAAGGTGGTGACCGCCCGTGGCACTTGTGCGGCATACGGGCGCACCACCCATAAGCGATCGGCGAAAGCATCCACCGTTTGCCACTGCGGCAGAACGTGTGAAAGCGTCCCTGCGGATAACGCGGCGGTCGCGCTGAAATCCGGCAGCATGGCGATACCGAGTCCTTGCAGCGCGGCATCGCGAATCGACTCGCTATTATTGGTGGCAAAATTCCCCTGAATCTTCACCTGTACGGTCTCGCTTCCCCCGTTAAAAGGACGGAAACGCCACTGCGGTGATTCCAGCCCGCGCGGATAGTACAAACAGTTATGCTGCTGGAGTGCCTCGGGTGTCTGCGGTACGCCATTTTGTGCCAGATAAGCGGGCGAGGCCACCAGCAAAGCTTTCGTCTCACACAGCGGCAAAGCCACATGGGTTTCCGGCAATGTCTGGCTGTGACGAATCGCCAGGTCAAACCCTTCACTGCCGAGCGAGACCAAACGATCGGTCACGTCCAGTTGCAGGCGTACCTGAGGATATTCTCTGAGGAAATCGCCGATAATCGGCACCAACTGCTGGCGGGCAAACGCCACGGGCGCACTCACTCGCACCATACCCCTTACCGGCCCGGCTGCATCACGCACGCTGAAAAAGCTTTGTGCAATGCGCGCAAAAGGGTCACGCAATTCATCCACCAGTTTTTCACCGGCTGAGGTCAACCGCACGCTACGCGTGGTGCGCTGCACCAGCGAAACGCCCGCCATCTCTTCCAGCTCTTTAATTTTTTGACTCATGGCTGCTTTGCTGACGTCTAATCGTTCAGCTGCACGAGTAAAACTGCCCAACTCGGCTAATACGGTGAGCCAATGTAAATGCACCCAGAGGGCATCAGTTTTGATTTCTTTCATCGGGATTGTTCAAAATAATAAATAATCATTTCAACCAGCACGCTTTTTCTTTCCTGCAGCAAGCGGCAGCATAGAGCCACATCCTACTCTTATCTTGTGAGCAAAAACGAGGGTTTATTTATGCCGTTATTGACATTTGACATCATTCAGGGCCGTTCAGAATCAGAGATCCGCACCTTACTCGACGCCGCGCATCGCGCCGTGCTGACAGCGTTTAAAGTGCCCGCGCGCGACCGCTATCAGATTGTTCATGAAAACAAAAGCTACCAAATGGTATTCCAGGACACCGGCCTGGGATTTGAACGCACCGATAACCTGGTGATGGTACGGGTTTATACCAGCCCGAGAAGTGAAGAACAGAAATCGTTGTTCATGGCAGAGTTAGCACGCGAGCTTTTAGAAAATTGTGGCGTAAAGGGCACCGATCTGATGATTAGTTTTATCACCAACAGCAAAGGCGACTGGAGCTTCGCTGACGGTGAAGCGCAGTATCTGACTGGCAAACTCTAATCTCCCCTCCCTTCCCTCGCTGGCAGCCTCGGTGACGTTGCTGCCAGGTAAAACCATAGTCAGCCTAAACCCGCATTAAACGAATCGGAATGCGCCGCACAAATCTGTTTGGTTATGTTGCAGCCCTGTGACAGCCCAGATAGATTGACGCATAACCCCCAAAGAGGGCCGTGGGCGCAAGGATTGCGTCACTCTTCAATGTGAGGATCTGATCTTGTCCGAGATAGTTTCGGTTGTTCTCTTTTTGGCTGCAATCGCCGTTTACTCCTACAAAGCCGGGCGAAATAAATTCTGGTTTATCTTGATCTTACTGTTGTTAACACTGTTTATCGTGCTTAACGCCACGCTTTACGCCAGCAATTATTTTACTGGCGACGGCATTACCGATGCAGTGCTTTACACCTTAACCAACAGTTTGACCGGAGCAGGTGTCAGCAAATATGTGGTGCCCGCCATTGGATTAATCATTGGCCTGTTCCTGCTGTTTTGCCTGCTTTCCTGGCTGCTGCGCCGCCGAAAACGACCGCATCATTTGGGTTGGAGTCTCCTGGCCATTGCCTGTGCCGCCGGTTCAGTGCAAACCACACCTGCTTTTCGTCAGGTGAAGGATCTTATTGCCTCGCATACGCAGCAGGCAGACACTGACTTCGATGATTATTATAAAACGCCCAAAAAAGTCATCTCCGAGCCCAAGCTCAACCTGGTGTATATCTACGGTGAAAGCCTCGAGCGTACCTACTTTGATCAGCAGGCCTTCCCCGGCCTGGCACCTGAGCTCAGTCGTGAGAAAGATCAGAGCATCGACTTCAGCGAGACCGAGCAGCTTCCTGGTACGGATTACACCATTGCCGGTATGGTCGCTTCACAATGTGGCATTCCGTTGTTTGCGCCTTTTGATGGTAATGCGTCGGCTTCGCTCTCCAGCTTCTATCCACAGAACATCTGTCTGGGTGACATCCTGAAGAATTCCGGTTATGAAAACTGGTTTATTCAGGGGGCCGACCTGCGCTTCGCCGGAAAAGATACCTTCCTGAAATCACACGGGTTCTCCCCCGCGAATATGTACGGTTCGCAGGAGCTGCAAAGCCGCGTGGCCGATCCCAGTTATCGCAACAACTGGGGCTACTACGATGACACAGTGATGGACGAAGTGTTCGAGAAGTATCAGGAGCTGTCACGTCAGCAGAAGCGCTTTGCTCTGTTTACACTCACGGTGGATACCCATCATCCCGATGGTTTTATCTCTCGTAGCTGTCAACGAAAAAGCTACAGCTATGACGGCAAACCAAACCAATCCTTTAGCGCAGTGGCGTGTTCGCAGGAGCATGTCGCGCGTTTGATCGAGCGTATCAAAGCCTCACCCTGGTTTAAAAATACCATCATCGTCGTGAGCTCCGATCATCTGGCGATGAACAACACCGCGCACCAATACCTGATTAAACAGCCACGCCGTGACCTGTTTATGGTTATCCGAGGCGATCAACCTCAGGCAGAAGTGTTAACGGGCAAACGCAGCACCCTGGATAATGGCGCCACGGTGCTGGATATCATGGGCGGTGATAATGCCATTGGTCTGGGCCGCAGTGGGTTATCTTCAACCTCTCTGTCGACCCAATTCCAGGACATGACACAGAAGGTCACTGCGTGGAAAGCTGACATCATTCAGTTGTGGAATTTCCCGAAAAAACTGGATGCCTTTACCATCGATCAGCAAAAAAACACCTTCAGTTTCTCCGGTTCAACCTTCAAATTGCCGATTCTGTTTCGCGTGGGCAGCGATCGTGTTGAGCCGCTGCCCGAGGGGGAATATTCGGCACCGCTGCGTTTCCAGCTGGCCGATTTCACCTCTTCCGATAAATTCGTCTGGGTCGATCGCTGCTTTAAAATGGCACGTTTGTGGCAACCAGATTTAGCGCTGTCTACCGACCTCTGCCTTGCGATGGGTCAGATGGGTGCGCATCCCACCGTCACGCGCATAGATAAACCGCTGTGGAAGGGCAAAGCCAGTTTCCCGAAAGCCGAAGTCAGTGCTGCGACCTATCAACTTAATGAACAGCAGATACGCATTGAGGACAATGCCATTCGCTACCAGGCAGACAGTTTCTTACTAACCGTACCGGGCGCACCTGAGGGCGTGAAGAGCTTTAAAGGGATATCACGTCCTGAGAGCTGGGGGCGCTGGTCTAACGCCAATCTGGCACCGGAGGTTAACATCGAATATGTCGATCCCCTGCCGGCACGATTTGATGTGGTGATTACCGCTCGTGCTTTCGGTCCGAACGCGCATCGTCCCATCCCGGTACGCGTCGGTGATGAGGAGCAGCAGCTTAATCTGGGTGATGATTTCTCCACCACCACGCTGCATTTCAACAATCCTAACGGAAGCCACAATTTGGTTATTACGCCACCTGAGCCACAACTCTCCAATGAGGGCAATATCACCGGGCAGGACCCGCGCAAATTGGGTATCGGCATGGTGGATATAAAAATCGTCCCAACGCTGTAGCACTATAAGATATTATGTCACTCTTACTACTGGGGTGACATAATATTTCCAACGGTCACATATTATATATTTTGGATCTTTTAAGTGCAGCCTGCACACTCCACGAAATCATCATTACCCTATATTCCTCTCGCATCGATGTAACGCATGCAATAACTATGCTTTTAACCCCGCATAGAATCTCAATTGTGCAAACAATTAATTTACCCAATGAACTATGTCGTATTAAAACTTATTCTGGCACGCAACATGCTTATAAACCCTTGAGCGAATATATAAATCAATCAAATGACCAGATCGCAGAGGTAATTTATGGCATCGAGCGGATTAAAACAAAAATTGGGGCTAGTCGATTTATCCTTGTTAGGCATAGGATCGATGATTGGTTCCGGGTGGCTGTATGCGGCATTAAATAGCTCAGGCTACGCGGGAAGCAATACTGGCTGGGCCTGGGTATTAGGTGCAGTGATAGTGCTGTTAATCGGGCTGGTCTATGCTGAGCTCTCCTCCGCCATTCCCCGTGCCGGGGGCTTTGTGCGTTATCCCAATTACTCGCACGGTAATATCGTGGGCTTTGTGATTGGCGTTAGTTCATTACTGGCGTATACCAGCACGGCGGGGGTTGAAGTTGAAGCCGTGCGTCAGTACGCGCTTTATTGGTGGCCAGCGTTAGGCCACAGTGATGGCAGTCCAACAGGACTCGGTTTTGCCGTGCAAATTGGTTTGTTAGTGGCCTTCTTTTTACTCAATTACTGGAGTGTCAGTTTCTTTGGCCGTGTGAATACCATTATCACCACGTTTAAATTTATCGTCCCTCTGTTAACCATTATCACCCTGCTGCTCTATTTCCACGCTCCTAACCTTTCCGTGCCTCCTGCACCTCCCGGCGGCGCACATGGTGTTTTCTCTTCTTTAACCGGGGCGGGAATTGTTTTTGCCTATCTCGGCTTTCGCCAGGCCGTTGATTTCGCCAGTGAGGCGAAAAATCCTCAACGCAATGTCCCCTTAGCGATTGGCATTGCGATTGTGGTGAGCTTTGTGATCTATCTGGCGTTGCAGTATGCCTTTATGGGTGCAGTGCCGACAGACGTGCTTAATCAACATGGATGGGCAGGCTTGAAGCAGGTATTCCAGTCTCCTTATGCAGATTTAGCGCGCAGTCTGGGGTTAACCTGGCTTATCAACTTAATACTGATCGATGCGGTCATCTCGCCTGCTGGCACCGGCAATATTTATCTGGCTGGCGCTGCGCGCGTGCTCTTTGCGTGGGCACGTAATGGCCATCTGTTTAAGGTGTTTGGCAAAGTGGATGCTAAGTCTGGAGTGCCGCGTGGTGCGTTATGGTTATCACTACTGTTGGCTATCGTCTGGACATTGCCTTCCGAATTTCAGGTCTGGGGAGGTTTAATTGGCGCAGTGACCTCAGCCACCGTCTTCACCTATATGCCTGGCCCAATTACGCTTGGTGCTTTTAGAAATCACCTTCCAGGGCTTAAGCGTCCCTTCCACTTGCCAGTTGCCGCTGTTTTGAGCCCGCTGGCATTTGTCGCCAGTACTCTGCTGATTTACTGGAGTGGCTGGTCAGTGAATGAAATTCTGGTGCCAATTTTAATGGTGGCATGGATTGGCTATGCGATTTTTGGCAAGAAGAACAATGAATTTCAGCAAGACCTCCATTGCGCCTGGTGGCTGTTGGCCTACTACATTGCGATCCTGGTCATTTCGATGCTGGGCAGCTACGGCGGCAGCGGCATAATCAGTTCACCCTTGGATATGATCCTGACGATCGTAGCTGCTCTGGTGTGTTACTTCTGGGGGGTTAAGGCCAGTTTACCTAAACCTGATATCAGTGATGACGAGGAAGACACTCCCACTTCCGACCGTTCTTTGAGTAAAAAATACGCCGCCAATTAACCTCTCAAGCCTGCTTATTTAAGCAGGCTTTTTCTTATACGAAAAATCGTTACCCTTTGTACTAATTGATTTTTTTCGAGGCATCGCGCAAAATAACAACGATTGCATAGGTAAATTATCACCTGTCGGATAGTCTTCCTTTTATTGAGGAAGATGACAGGAGTACACGGATGACACTCGCTATGATGAATACGCACAAAGCCTACAAATCTCTGCAACAGGCCGGTATTGAAGACAGGCAAGCAGAAGCCTTGGTTGAAATATTTGCGGAGATGCAGCAAGAAAATGCCTTAACTAAGTCTGACCTGTCTCAGGCGATGGGGAGTTTGGTGCGCGCCCAGAGTGACACCAATCATCGTATCGATAAGCTGGATATTCGCATTGCGCAATTTGAAAAGGAGGTGCGTTTACAGTTTCAGGGCATAGACCAACGCTTTGATGCTAATGATAAAGTCATTTTAAGTTTCAGGGAGAGATTCGATAAAATCGATGCCGAATTCGTCAAAATCTACGATAAATTTGACAAGATTGATGTGGAATTCGTCAAGATCAATGAGAGATTCGTTAAGATTGACGAAAAATTCGCGAAGATTGATGAGAAATTCGAGAAAATCGACGAGAAATTCGCGAAGATTGATGAGAAATTCGCGAAGATCGACGAGAGATTTGACAGGATCGATGAGAAGTTCGATAAGATCGATGAAAAGTTCGCTAAGATTGACGAAAAATTTGAGCAAATAGACCTTAAATTTATAAAAATGGACGCCAGGATCAGCGACTTAGATCAGCGAATGCAAATAGGCTTTGCGGAATTGAAGCGAGACAACATTTGGTTCCGCCGACTGTTACTCGGGATGACCACCGCAACTGTACTCGCCGCCGCCAAATACATTTTTGTCGGTTAGCCGGGCCTGATGCCCGGCACGATCATCATCTTACACGCAGTGTCTCAAGCCTGGTGCGCTGCGCTCCATCCTCACTGAAATTCTCCACCGCCAGCCAGCGCTCAAATGCCTGTTTCAATTCCGGCCATTCACCATCAATCATCGAGAACCAGCAGGTATCACGGCTGCGGCCTTTATACACAATTGCCTGACGGAAAATACCTTCAAACTGGAAGCCCAGGCGTAATGCTGCCTTGCGTGAAGGCTGATTACAGCTGTCACATTTCCATTCGTAGCGGCGATAGCCTAATTGATCGAACACATAACGCATCAACAGATAGTGCGCCTCTGTCGCCATACAGGTTTGCTTGAGCAGCGGTGAAAAAGCCACATGCCCCACTTCAACCGACCCGTGCGCCGGGTCAATACGCATCAGCGCCAGAGTTCCCACCGCTCGCTGACAGTACAAATCAATCACTGCGAAATGCATCGGGTCACGGCCCTGTTCAATTTTTTGTGCATACGCGAGATAAGCCTCTTCATCCGGGAAAGGCTCTGCAAACATATAGGTCCAGTCGCGCCCATCAGCAGCTTGCGCGTAAGCGTTGTAGAGATCGCGCCCATGACGTTCAGCACTTAACGGCTCAAGGCGGCAATAATGGCCGGTGAAAATTTCGTAAGAGGGCCAGCTGCGCGGTTGCCATGCTGTCAGTGGCGCGCCAACGGGTTGCCCGTAAGCATTGGTGTATTGCGTCATTGCTCAATTCCCTTGTCAGTGAAAGCCTGTTGCACAGCGTGCCAGTTAGCTGGCATGTTAAAAAGCACCACATTCGATGAAATTTATGGGTCCACGTGATGACCATGAACGAGAGTGAACTGCATCAACTCTTATTGGCTCCGCTGGAAATGAACAGCGAGCTAACGCTCCAACAGCAGTTGTTTAAGCGCATCAAGCAGGCCATTCTGACCGGCGCGCTCCCTGCTGGCACGCGTTTACCTTCGACCCGCCAATTAGCGGGTGATCTCAAGGTGTCACGTAACACCGTGACCGGGGTGTGGGCGCAGTTACAGGCTGAAGGATTTTTGCTCAGCGATCGCCAGGGCAGCCGCATCAGCGCTATCGCTCAACTTCCCTCTTCTCCATACGATGAAGTTGATGCCAGCAATATCACGCTGTCCCCCAGAGTCGCTCAGTTGCGTTCAACCCATCGCGTTTTGAGCCAGGAGATGGCTCTGCGGCCTGGCATCCCAGCGCTGGCGCACGTCCCGCTGGCACAGTGGCGGCGAGCACTCAATCATGTAATGCAGCATCAACCCCAGCCATTGCTGGGCTATGGCGATCCGCTCGGTGAACACACGCTGCGTGAAGCGTTGGCACAGCACCTGGCACTGGCGCGTGGGGTGCGCTGTACGCCCGAACAGATCGTCATTACCGATGGCGCACAGCAAGCGCTCACATTGTGTGTGGCGCTGCTCAGCCAGCGCGGAGATATAGGATGGGTGGAAGAGCCGGGCTACCGTGGGGCTAAAGCCGCCATGCACTTGGGTGATATGCGTATCAAACCCATCGCAGTGGATGAGCAAGGACTGGCACCGCAAGCCAGTGACTGGCAACAACGCACACCGACGTTGATTTACACCACGCCCACCCATCAATATCCCACTGGCGTAGTGATGAGCGCCCCTCGTCGTTTGGCACTGCTGGCTGCCGCTCGACAACATCAGTCATGGATTATCGAAGATGATTACGACAGCGATTTTCGTTACAGCGGCGAACCGATTGCTGCGATGCAAGGCATGATGCAGCCCACGCCAGTGATTTACGTGGGATCGTTCAGCAAGACGCTGTTTCCATCACTGCGTATCGGTTTTATGGTGCTTCCTCCTCAATTACTGCCTCAGTTACGCCCGGCTTTGCATGAATTACTCCGCGGGGGGAACCGCCTCGAACAGCAAGCGCTGGCCCTGTTCCTCCGCAATGGGGATTTCAATCGCCATCTCAGCAAAATGCGCCGTCTTTATCGCCAGCGTCAGGCCAGCTTACGTAGCGCACTACAGCAGGTCTTTGGGGCACAGGTTCCGCTGTTGGGTGGTGAGTGCGGTATGCATTTGGTGTTGCGTCTGTCTGAAGATCAACAGGACCGCGAACTGGTGGATAGATTGATATCCCATGGTTACGCACCTGGCGCACTATCAGGATTTTATTGGGGAGAGGAAAAACAGCAGGGATTGGTGCTGGGTTATGGCAACACCAGCACCAGCCAGATGGTGGCTGGCGTTGCACATATCGCACAATATCTATCTGGATAATCGCGGCGGCATCGTGGCCACCGCGAAAAGGGATTACCCCTTAAAGAAGATATCGCCAGATTTACCCATCACGATCTTGCCGCTATCGTCGGTGATCAGGATGTAGTTGGCATTAATATAAGCCCAGTGTGTCCCTGGCTGAGGTGCTGGCAGATGGCGTGGTTGCCACTCTACAATGGTGTACTGCTTTTTACGGTACTCATCCGGCACCACATCACCGACCTTGTACTCTTTGTAGTCGATCACAATAGTATGCAGGTCGTAGTTATTTTGGCCTGCTGGTGCATCTTGCATGCCATTTTGTGACGGGCGAATCGGTGCAACATCACCAGAGGACTCAGCCGGCTCATTGCTGGCAGGTGCATCTGCGGCCGGGGCCTGGGTTTGTGCATCAGGTGCCACCTGCTGAACTTGTGGTGGCGGTGGTACGTTATCCGTTTGCTCGCCTTCAGCCAGCGCGGCTGGGGTCAGGCTCAAAGCGCCCAGAAAAATTCCTGCAGAAAGAAGGGTGACGTGTGTCCTGCGCATTGGTGATTTCCACTCTGGTTAATTATTAACTGTCCAATTTAGTGACAAGTGCAGCACGCAGAAGGTTCCCTCCACGCGCTTAGCGCGTCAAATATTGCTGCACAGCATACCTCAGCGCTAGCTTTTTTTGGCGCAGCAAAATTGCAAGCAACCGTGTTCAGGGTTCTGCGTTTTTTTTCTGCGCCAGGTCCATTAGTAAGGCGATACCCAAATAGTTGCTCCAGTTAAATGCATTCTGCAGCACGACGATGGCATTACCATTCTGCTTATCAAAGCCGATAAAGCTGGCGTATCCGCCGATATAGCCCACTTGATAGGTAATTTTTTGTTGGCCGTAAGTATCGGTTACCCAGGCAATATTCTGCGTCTGATTACCGTGCTGCTCATAACCGCGATTCACCTGAGCAAAAGCCGCGTTAATCGGCGCATTCGCATCATCGTGCAGATGCGCATCCAGATAGCGGATCAGATCACGTGCGTTGCTGTAGAGACTCGCGGCGGCCACCATATTATTACTGAACGCCCAATCCGGCGTCAGATCGCCACGCGGAATGAACTTAGGCTGATCGCCTGCATGCCCCAAGGCGCGCCATGGATAGCCAGATAAGGTTTGCGGGTGGAAACTGCTGCTGGTCATGCCCAGTGGCTGGAACAGATTGCGTTGCGCCAGCGTCTCGATATCCTGGTGCAATCGATACTTGAGAATGTAACCGAGGAGCGCGTAACCCAGATTGGAGTATTGCGCAGCAGGTTTTGCGGGGGCATTAAAATCAGCCAGATAACTCAGCACCGCATCGCTATCGAGATTGCCGTAAAAATTCTCACCGCTGCGTAGATAAGCCATAAACTTCATGAACATCGGCAGGTCCATATCCTGCCGCGGCAAGCCGGAGGTATGCGTCACCAGTTGCAGCAGGGTGATACGTTTGGCATCGGCACTGAGCGGCACGCCTGGCGGTAAC
Source organism: Pantoea sp. CFCC18177 (assembly GCF_059412425.1). Classification (NCBI taxonomy): domain Bacteria; kingdom Pseudomonadati; phylum Pseudomonadota; class Gammaproteobacteria; order Enterobacterales; family Erwiniaceae; genus Pantoea; species Pantoea sp. CFCC18177. The sequence goes on along the minus strand of NZ_JBNBPL010000007.1, from coordinate 185,958 downwards.
AGTGTGGCGAGGGTGTCATTCCAGTGCAGTTCACCGCGATCCACCAGCTCAATGATCACCTCCGCCGTCATGCCTTTGCTGAGTGAACCAAGCGCAAAGAGCGTATCCGGCGTAATCGGATAACGGTGCACGGCATCGGTGACGCCAAAGCTGTAAAATTTCGGCGCGTGGCGTTCATGGATGATCGCAATGCTGATGCCAGACACCTGCTTTTGCTGCATGTAATGCTGCACAATGTCATCGACGTTTTCATTGAAGGTGGCATGCGTGAGATAGACTTTATCGCCAACCGGCGCTGAAGTTTGCGATAGCGTGCCACAGGCGCTCAACAGCAAACTGCAGCACAACAGCAGCGAGCGCGACATAATGCGGCGCATCACCGATAATTCCTGGTGAAAGTTTTCATAGCAATTGATTTATATGTTGTTTTTGATTTTTAGCAAAACGTGCGATGGGTGTTTGTGGCGAAATATAACACAGAAGAGGCTATCCGCCACCTGCCAGAATCAGGTGGCGGAAGGGGATTATTGATTAACCGGAATAACCGAACCGCGATAGTGCTGGTTGATAAATTCAGCCGTTTGTTTTGACTCCAGATCTTTCGCTAATTCGAGAATGCGCGGGTCATGAGCCAGCTTTGGCGTGGTGACCAGCACATTCGCATACGGGTTGTCCTTCGCCTGTTCCAGCGCCAGCGCATCCTTTGAGGGGACTAACCCCGCCTGCAACGCATAATTACCGTTAATGATCGCCAGCTGTGCATCATCCAGCGCACGCGGTAGCTGCGGTGCCTCGATTTCAATGATTTTCAGGTGATGCGGGTTATCACTGATATCCGCCGTCGTGACCAACGTCGTGCTACTGCTACTCTTGAGTTTAATTAAGCCACTGGACTGTAAGAGATAAAGCGCTCGGCTAAGGTTAGTGACGTTATTCGGCACCGCCACCTGCGCCCCATCGGGCAGATCTTTCAGGGATTTTACTTTGTGCGAGTAAATCCCCAGTGGCTCAATATGCACCGTTGCCACCACCGCAAATTTCTCTCCCAGGGCTTTTTCCTGATCGCGCAGATAAGGCACGTGCTGGAAGTAGTTGGCATCAACATCTCCTCGCGCCAGCAATTCATTCGCATTGAGATTGCCATTCAGCTCAATCACTTTGAGATCGAGGTTTTTGTCACTCTGTTTGATGTGGTTGAGGATTTCACTGTGTGGCACCGGATCGGCCGCTACGCGCAGAGCGGCAGCTGAAGCGTATGAACTCATGACTGAGATCATTACCAGCGTTGCTATCACCTTTTTAGTCATGGGCTTTCCTTACTTTTATGATTATTTAACGGGAGTCAGAGCGTCGGCGTAATACCGCGCCGCCACATCACGATGGGAACGCAAGCGTCCCTTGAGATAATTCCAGCCCACTTCCCGCAGCAGCGGATTGGTCGGGTCGCTGGTCGGCCCCCGTGCTTCTGCAGCCAGATGCGGGGGTAATTGATAGAGAGGGACTTCGGCATCTAATTGCGCACCGAGGAAAAAGGCGATGGAGACGCGCGCTTTATTCGCAGGGGGTGACACCACGCGATGTACCGTGGCGCGCAGATAACCGTTAGTGGCGATTTCCAGCAGTTCACCGATGTTCACCACAAACGCACCGGGTTTAGGCAACGCATCTACCCAGTGATCAGGGGTCACTTCCACCTGTAAGCCGGGTTGATCGTCCTGCAACAGAAAGGTCAAAAAACCGGAGTCTTTATGCGCCCCCACCCCCTGCTGGCTGGCGCTGGCCGCCTGTCCGGGATAGCGAATGAGTTTTACATGCTCATTGGGATGCGTACCGTATAACGCATCAAAGGCATCGGCGGGCAGAGACAGAGATTTTGCAAAGGCGCGTAACAGGCGCAGAGCAATGGCCGTCATTGCCTGTTGCCACGCGTGAATCACTGGGCGCAACTGCGGCAGCGCTTCCGGCCACAAATTCGGCCCTTGTAGTCGGAGCCAGGCTGGATCACCCGCCTGTAACGTCAATGCAGCTCGCTCGGCCCCAATATCAAACTGTTCACGCTGATCGCGCTGTTCACGGGTGTATTCCACGCCCGCACGGTTGTAGCCGCGAAAATGTGGCGAGTGGATCATGGAAACGCGCTGCTTCTCCTCATCTGGCAGCGCAAAAAACGCCTGAGTGATAGTCTGAACGTTCTGCAGCAGTTGCGGATTAATGCCATGATTGGTCAGGTAGAAAAAACCGACGTCGCGCGCGGTGGTTCGCAATTCAGCAAGGTATGGTGAGCGCTCGGCATCGGGTAATTCCAGCAGCGCGAGATCCAGCACAGGCAATGTTTCAGCCATTGTTTGGCGTCCTTTATGCAGAAAAATTCTGCTTTTACGCTGACATCTGGCGTCAATTCCAGCCAATACTGTTGGGAAATATGTTATGGCGAATGATTTTTAGCAAAGCTCCTGCAATCGTTATGCAAAAAGCGATAAATCGCGGTCACTTGTGGCTATAATCGCGCCCACTTAATGTCTGCCCAAGCCTCGAACAGGAGATGTCATATGAACCAGGGTCCATTAACCGAAAAAGAGCTGAACTGGCTGGAAGATATGCTGGAGAAATACGGCAACGAACAGTCAGTGGTGGATACGTCTGAACTGGACGGTATGCTGACCGCACTGCTCTCTGGCCCCAATGATATCGAACCCAGCGAGTGGCTGGTGGCAATGTGGGGCGGGCAAAAGCAGATTCCAAAATGGGCCAATGAGCGCGAGATGGATCGCTTTATGGCATTGATCTTCCAGCATTTCAACGATATTGCTGAGCGTCTGGCTGAATTCCCGGATCAGTTTGATCCGCTGTTTGGCTTCCAGGAGATGGAAGGTCAGGAGTTCACCGTGGTGGAGGACTGGTGCTACGGATATCTGCGCGGCGTGGCGTTGGATAAAGACTGGTCCGAATTGCCGGAAGCACTGCAACCCGCCATGGACGCCATCACCCTGCACGGCAGTGAAACACAGTTGGCTAAGCGCGAAGCCTTCTCGCCGGAAGAGTTTGAAGCCAGCATCGAGGCCATCCGCCCTGCCGCATTGGAGTTGCACGAGTATTGGCAAGAGCAGCGCCTGGCACAGCCCGATCCTGAGCCACAATTGCCCCATTTTGCCGGCGAGAAAACCGGTCGTAACGACCCTTGCCCGTGCGGCAGCGGCAAGAAATACAAGCAGTGCTGCGGTAAGTAACCCTGCTTTTGATGGAGCATGGCTTCAGACAATGTGCCCTTTCTGACAACACACACCTGTGCTGATGAGCAGGCTGGTGCCGCACAGGGGCTGGCATTCCGCAGCGCTGAACGGAACGAGTATGCCAGGAGAGCCCGCAGGACGCGGGCGAAAGGTGGCGCTGGAACATGGATGTTCCATCGCCACCGGTCCGTAAGGCAGACGAGTGCAGTGAGGGCACCGCGCCAGCGGCGCGAGGACCGCCAGCCCCAGTGCGGCAGCAGACGGCGTAAGCGCCGATAACTCAACTGGCAAGCATCACGCCATTAATGATGACCCGGCGCGCATAAAAGCCCACCCACCGAATTACGGTGCCGGTCTGACCTCCGTCACCAGCGTTGGCAACTGCCATGCGCCGCCCGCACGAATCGCGCGGCACATGCCGGTTGTCGCATCGCTACTCTGCACAAAATCTTTGCCATCCCATACCCAGGCAGCAGTGCTCCAGCAGTCGCCAATGCCACGACCTTTTTGCGCTTCGGACACCACTCCTTCGCTGTAGTCTGAACCGGAATCGGTGATCAACTGCGGTTTGCCCTGCAAGGATTTGTCGATTAACCAGTAGCCATAACCTTCGTTATACGCCCCGCGCCAGCAAAGTGCGGCGATCAACACATGTGCATCATCTACTGGCGTTAACGTTAGCGGTTCGGCCCCCTCTTCGGGCTGATCGTCGGTCGGCGCCAGGTTGTCACAACTGTCATCGTCAGTTAGCGAAGCAATCAACTTTGGTTTCAATAGCGCCAGCTCATCATCCGTCAAGGGGCGAGGTGTGGCTTTTTCTACTTTGACCTGTTGGATCACTGGCATCGATACCGCCGCCGGTACACTGCTCTCAGACTTATTGCCCTTGCGCACCAATGCCCCTGGCGTGCTGAGTCGCCCTTGCGCATCATCCATTTTCAGCAGCGTGGCGAACGCGCCGTTGCTGGAAAGCTCAAACGGCTCTTCGCCGCCGCGAAACTCCACTTTACCGTTGCCCTTAATGGCATTGATCAGCGCCAGCGTTTGCACATCGGTGAGTGTCCACTCATCATTCTCGGCTTTTGCTACCTCACCCTGCGCATGGTCATCGATCCACAGCGCCAACGTATCCACCTGCTTGGAGTCGTCATCACCGGTATCGGCCAACACCACACGACCGTGGGTAACGGCGTTTGGTCCCCCTTCACGCGTGAGCAACACCGAACCGCCAGCACCCTCTTCAGCGCTGTAACCGGCAGCGCGACAGGTTAAGGTATTATCACAAGCGAGCTCCCAGTCTTTGTGACTAAAGGAGACGCCGTCTTCGTCTGCTAACAGTGGCGCGCTTAAACTGGTGAGCAGCGCTAACGCCAGCAGCAATCGGGTTTTCATGCCATCTCTCCATAATGGTAAAGGTGGCTAGTGTGATGATTTTTAGCGCGCGGGAGAAGTGAATTTTTTGCGCTAAGCGTGAGCTTATAACGACGCCACAATCTGCTGTCGCAGCCACTGCTGCGCCGGATCGCGGTGCAGGCGTTGATGCCACAGCATCAAAATATCAAAACCCGGTATCTCCAGCGGAGGCGTGCAGACACGAAGATATGGCGTATTGCGCACCAGTCGCTCCGGCACCACGGCGACTAAATCGCTGCTCGCCAGCACCTCCAGCATAAACAGAAAATGGGGCACTGACAGCGCGACCCGCCGCTTACGGCCCAGCTTAGCCAGCGCGCTATCGGTAGCCGCGCTGAATCCGCCACCATCAGGTGAAATCAACACAAACTCCAGCTGACAAAATTGATCCAGCGTGGGCGGCTGCTGCAGTTGTGGATGATCTCGTTGCCCGGCCAGCACGTAGCGCTCACTGAACAACTTGCGCTGATGTAAGGTCGGGGGCGCGTTGTCACCGGTATGAAACACCAGATCCAACTCGCCTTTTTCCAACTGCTGCGCCACCTGCGGTGGATTCAAAGTGAAGACCGCCATACGGCTGCGCGGCGCAGCATCACGAATTAAATTGAGCGCCGGCAGTACAAGTGCCGAGGACATGTAATCCGTTGCGGCAATGCGCCAGGTCTGGTCGGCGTGGGCAGGATTGAAAACGTCAGGCGGCGCCACGGCGCGGGTTAATGCTTCCAGCGCCAACCGTAACGGATCGCGCAGTGCTTCCGCTCGTGCCGTTGGTAACATCCCACGTGGTCCCGGCAGTAACAGCGGATCGTCCAGAACCGTGCGTAACCTGGCAAGCTGCGTACTCACCGAGGGTTGTGACAGGTTAAGACGTTGTGCCGCACGCGTGACATTAAGCTCTTCCAGCAACACATCAAGTGTCTGCAACAGATTTAAATCCAGCGAGTTGATATTCACCGTGGCTATACCTGAGATATCCGTAATTGATTTCTACTATAGCCAGCCTCGGCTTAACCTGCAGGGGTTTTCATCTCACAGGATTCAGCCATGAATGTACTGATTGTGTATGCCCATCCAGAACCTCGTTCACTCAGCGGTTCATTGAAAGATTTCGCCATCGAGCACCTGCAAAACGCAGGGCATCAGGTGCAAGTATCGGATCTCTACGCCATGCAATGGAAAGCGCAGCTTGATGCAGCCGATACGTTAGCGCCCCTGGTCGGTACGCATTATGACGCGACGCTGGATTCACGCTATGCGTTTGACCATCAGCAACAGCCTGCCGATATCGCGGCAGAACAGGAAAAACTGCGCTGGGCCGACACGGTGATCTTTCAGTTCCCTCTGTGGTGGTTCACCATGCCCGCCATCATGAAAGGCTGGTTTGACCGCGTCTACGCTAACGGATTTGCCTACGGCGTGGGGGAGCACAACGAACAGCATTGGGGCGATCGTTACGGCGAGGGCAATATGGCAGGCAAGCGCGCAATGTTGGTGATCACCACTGGCGGTTGGGAATCACACTATAGTCCACGGGGCATCAACGGCTCGATTGATCAGCTACTGTTCCCGATCCAGCACGGTATGCTGTTTTATCCAGGCTTTAGTGTTTTGCCCCCGCTGGTGTTTTATCGCGTACAGAAATCCGCACAAGAGCGCTTTGCAAGCTGGTGCGATGCGTTAGCGACGCGACTGGATACACTGGCCGAGACGGCACCGATTGCGTTTCGTCAGCAAAATGGCGGCGATTATGAGATCCCGGCGCTGACGCTAAAAGCTTCACTGGCGTCCAATGAGAGCGGCTTTGGTGTGCATGTGAAGTGATGACGTGGCGCTAGCTTACTCGAACAGCCAACGCCCCGCTTTGGCCGACTCAATCAACATAGCGAGCGTGAAGTCCGGCACCACCGGGACTTCACGCTTGTTAAACGGGTTGAGGATCTGCACCAGAGAAGGCTCATTGGGATAGTAGGTTTCAATCGCAAAACCGCCACGTTCAACTGCAAATTCAGCAAAGAATTCATCCATTAACGCCTGCGCTTCTTCACGCTCAAAGTTGAGATCGCTGTCGATATCAACCTGTGGAGTTAAGGTCTTCTGCTTAAACAGATAAACGCCGTCGTAGCGACGCACTAATTCATAGATGCGCTGGTCGATGTCATCGGTCATGAGCTACCCTCCTGCTAAATGAGGGGGCTATTCTGCCATGCTATCTGACCAGCGGGGTGAAAAAACTGTGCACCTGGCGTGCGCTATTCTCTTCACCACCATGGTAACCCATCGCTATAAGAGTGCGTCCGTCACCGCGTCCAGCACATGCCGTGAAACAACGTGGCTGATATGAGTCCGTTTACTGGCGCGTGAGGGCGGGCAGCACAAACTGCAAGTAAACGGGTTCTTAATATTTTCGATAATCACTACAAATCCCCCTTGGCAAATGCGGCAGGCTTTGCGTGAAATAATGCCGCAGTCAATAAAACGTAATAATGTCCATGCCCGTGTCAGATCCAGTACGGGTTTTTTCTGACTTTGGCAATAACATTGTTCAAGATAAAGACGGTAGGCTTTCATGAGCGCTTTAATAGGCGGACATTTTTCCGTTTTAATTAAATAGAGGTAAATGTTGTAAAACATGGATGAATGAATATTTTTCTCCCACGACATAAACCAGTCTTCAGAAAAAGGTAGCATACCTTTGGGAGGAGGACATCCACGTAATTCTTTATATAAACGCAAAAGGCGTCGTCGACTTAATGAGGTTTCAGACTCCAGTACCTGCATCCGCGCACCTAATGCGATCAACTCCATAGCAATATGCATTTCATGCAACTCCTGCAACAAGTTTTTCTCACACATGCCACACCTCTTAGCTAACGGTTAGAGATTCTGTATTCAATGAATTAAGCAGGTCGGTTGATAAAATAATTCCAGTGTGAATTTTCTGCAGTGCTTCTATACGTGAATATTTTGTGAGGTTTTCGATCATCACTTCGTCATTGATTCGCAAACGACAAATAAATTGATTAGTGGCAGACATTTTAATTAACTGCGGCAATGTCAATGCTTTGATATTATCTAGCGTGGCTTCTGACAAACCCAAACGAAAGCCTGCAGCAAACTTGTCTTGCCTGATCAACTGTTGTGCTAATAGCAGGTAAGATAAATTCATATCATGGATATGTTGCAAGTACTCATCAAAGTTAGACATTAATACACCTTAATCATTCAGAGCAGAAGTAAGGTAACAGGAAATATCAATTCCTGGTTTAAGGCTGATAAGCGATTTTGCACTGCAATGGAACAGAATTGAAAGCAACGCGCAACATAACCGCTTACAGCAATGGGGAAATAGTATCCTTCAGAATTTTTACGACAACCCATAAGAGAAATAACATATGCCAACCAATTGAAAATCAATAGAAATAATATTATTAAATGTTATTAACCACGATGAAAGCTTTCCCATGAATACAAAAAATAACAATCACATCGTGTAATCACGATCCATTCTTCTTCGCAACCTTTTTATTGCCAAACTGTGAAGTTGACTCACGCGAGTTTCTGTGACATTTAGAATCAGGGCTATATCATGCATATTAAGATCATAGTGATAATAGAACTGAAGTATTCGTTGTTCACGTTCAGGGATAGAGGCTATATGCTCAGCAATACGCAATGCGAGGTTGTTTTTTATCGATTGATGTACCGGGTCCAGCAATGCATTCTCGTCATCTGGCTGCTCCCAAAGATCATCATAACTTTCTTGTAATTCATCAATTGATAAAATTTGAATGCTGTTAGTATCAGCCAGCATCTGCTGAAATTCACACAGCGGCACCCCCATACGCTCAGCGATTTCCATTTCGCTGGCATTTCTCCCATTTTCTTGTTCGAGCTTTTGTATAAGGGCAGAAATTTCTCGCGAATGCTTTCTGATCCGCCGAGGGACCCAATCACGATCACGCAGTTCATCCATTAACGCCCATTTTATGCGTTGAGTAATCCAGGCACTCAGTGCCACCCTTTTACGCGCATCAAAACTGTCGACAGCAGAGATGAACCCGATAGCTCCCGCCTGAATCAGATCATCGAATTCGATACTGGCTGGAAGGCGTTTTTGTAAACGTAACACCTCCTTCCTCACCAGACTCTGATATTTATTCCACAACGTGATTTTATTATCTAAGCCAACATCCATATATACCCTACGCATCACATTTCTCACCCAACATTAATTCATTCAAAGTATCGGATGAAATTCAGCGTTCACATAGCGCAATAAGACTACGTCAACTTGACTAATTCATTTAATGAATTGTCGTGAATTTTAATCATTAAAGTAGTGGCTAATATTTCTTATTTAAAAAAACCAATACGGAGCCTATTTTTCAGCCAACAATCCTTGGCGTTTATCATGCGGTTTGGCTTTCAGCCGAACGGACTAGGGTGCAGCCTCATTGCTAAGCATAAAATTGCGCCCCCCGTTTTTCCAACGCATCCAACTACGCTTCTAATCCACCCGCGACCATGGCCGCTCCTGTCACCACTGCAAACCCGCGCCTTTGTTCGCCAGCGCGCGCCACTTTCACGGCAGAATTAAGTGCCAGAATATTGGTTTGATTGGCAATACTGTCGATCACACCATTGATATCGGCAATATGGCGCTAATTCACGGTGACCTACCCCATGATTTGCTCCACACTCAGCGTTAAAGCTCAGTGCTATATCAAGCTAATCAGGTACCACAGAAAATCTAAAGTCTGCTGTGTTAACTCCGCGTAATTAATATCTTCCATGTGCATGCTTTGCCCTCCTTTCAAGGGCTTTTTTAGTCCAAGGGGCTGCAGTTTATAGACGAAAAACAGACATCATTATTTGTGACCTCTGGCGCGAATTAGCCGCTCTGGCATTGTTAATAATCGACAAAAATTATCTAATGAACGATATGATATCTCTCGGTTTTTCTGCCACGTTAGCCAGACATAAACGCCTCCTGATCCGTAATCATGATGGGAAGTCTGTGACGCTCCCTGCCAGTGCCGCGCTCTGTTTAGCGGCACTGGTAGAGGCGCAAGGTGAAGTGTTATCACCGGAACAGCTAATGGATATTGGCTGGCGTCAGGTCGGTTTTGCCGCCACTGAAAACAGCGTGCGCGTGATGATCAGCAAATTACGTCGTGCGCTGGTGTCGCTGGATCTTGATCAACAGATTCACCTGCTGGCCGTGACACGCAGCGGTTACCGTTTGATAGTACATACCTCAGATCCTGAGGATCTTCCTCCCTGCCCAGCGCCGCTCGATGCCCACCAACCCGAAGTTCAGCCTTTCCGCTGGCAACGCGCGCTGTCGATGACCCTTGGCGGCATTGTTGCCGGTATCGCGACAGGGTTGGTCGCACAACACTTATGGCTTCTCACACCCAAAAAAATCGATTTTGTCACCTGGCATGGTGGGGCGGTGTCGGTTGAGAGCCGGGTATGGGTGCCGAAGCATCAGCAAACGCACCATGAACTGATTGAAGCCACACTGCTGACCTACACACGCTATGTTTTGGGCCCCGATCGGCCCGCTGCTCGGGAGTTGTATATCACGCTGGGTATCGCCAGCTCCCATCATCATCAAGGCTTGATCGCCTGCCACCAACCTTTGCAGGAAGCCAACAATGGGTGTGAATCCTACTATTTCCGGGTTAATTAAATTTCCACTTAGCGCGCTGTTTCTGGGTGGTTTTCTCCTCGCGCTGACCATCTTTATCGGGCGGTGGTGGCTGATCTCATCCCAGCAAGTGCAATGCAGTTTCCCCCTGGCGTTTTATGACATCAAAAACCAACAGGAGGTGGTGCTGACACAAGGCATTTATCGCAGCTATCGTGATGGTTTTTATCACGGTCACACCAGTTATATCGGCACATTGTCGCGCTTTATCGATGGTGTGCCGATCGCGCCGGTGACCCATATCAATCGCGCCATCTGGTTTGAGCACAAATTCCATTACAACCTTTTGAAAATTAAGGCCACACATCTCAGTCGGGGGTTGGGGGACAAGAGTCATGACGACGACGTCAGAGAGTATGTGTTCCCCCATATCCAGTTAGGCGATATCAGCGTCATTGGCCTCTATCTGTTGAACGGCAAGGTACTGGCCTCTGGCACCGAGAATACACCGCGCAACATCTGCATCAGGTAGCGCCGGGTTAACGCAGTGCGGCCACAAAGTGCGAAAGGCAGGTGAAAATATGCGCCATCAGTTGTGTAAAGAGAGGTGCCAGCGTGACGGTGTTTAGGAACATCGCTATTAAATTGAGAAAGCGCGCAGTAACCGGCATGTTATCGATGCTGAAAAGCCGCCCGGTGCAGCTTGCTACTGCGCCACCAGCAGGAATGATTGCCACGAAACTGGCCTGCCGCATTACCACTGACGGCAAGGTGCCAATGGGGTTTCAGGTACGGGTGTGCGGTGGCAACCGCTGTGTGCGTTTGTCCGGTTTAAGCGGTGAAATGGTGCTCCCCGCAGGATTCCCGGCTGGCGGGCCACTGTGGTTTGAGTATGTTTCAACGGTGCGCGGCGTGATTGCGCCTGCGGTGACGATTTTGAGTAATCAGGTGACTGTGGGGTATGTGTGGTAAGCGGGCGCTTTACTGCGCCCCACGGCTAATATCGAGAAGTCATCGCGCTACTTTGCCAGCATCGCTTTTGCTCGATTTAGCTCATCACGTGCGTCATCCAGTTTGCGCTGCTGCTTCTCAATTTTCTCGTGGCGACCATCGGCTTGTGCTTCACGCAACGACTGTTCACGCTCCTGCACCTTCTGCTGTTTTTCCGCCACTTTCTCCTGGCGCGCTTTAAGTAAACCACTGTCTGTGCAGTGTTCACTATTTTCACGCAGTGCTTTCTCCAATCCTGCAATACGCGCCTTATTGCCCTGCTCACGTGCCATTGAAAGCTCTTGCTGAATCTCCTGCTTTTTAGCTTCACAACCGGTTGTGTCATTGGCCGCTTGTGCAGACATCACCGTCAGCGAAGTCACTAAAACTGAAAGAGAAATTAATACCTTTTTCATCATGTACCCAGTGTTTAATAATAGAGGAGCGATTATAAGGATTGTTCTTAACAGGTTCTTAAGGGTGATCAATTTCAGGCAAATAAGGGAGACGGGATGTGTCAGGGAGATAATTCAGGCAAAAAAAAAGCCGCTCGTAAGCGACTTAGTTTTTTGCATCAATCGATGGTGCCGAAGGTCGGACTCGAACCGACATGTATCTCTACGGTTGATTTTGAATCAACTGCGTCTACCGATTTCGCCACTTCGGCACTGAAGAGGATGCGGAAAACGTTGGGGATTATACCGTTACGAACGAAGTGCGCAACCGGAATCGACAGGGTTGTGCGCTAAGCGTTGAAAAAATCAGCACTCTGTGTGCGAATACAGCAGATAGGGTCCTCATACAGGGTAATTTTCCGTTTTGTGCATCGGGAAAAGCATCTGTGTAGGCAGCGGGCGGCCTAAAGGTCGCCCCTACAAGACTGGAGCCCACACTGGAAAAACCAGAACACTCCCAAAGTGCCGCACTCCCCTCTTTGATTTGGAACTTTCCTGGCATTCCTGGTTCATAACCCAAACTGACAGTGTCAGATGTAAAAAGACAACGAGGTTGAGATGATTAAAGTAGCGAAAAGCACGATTTGGGGATTGGGGATCGCGGCAGCACTGGTTGCAGGAAGCGCATCGGCGGCGAGCTGGCAGGATCAACTGAGCAGCGCGGCGTCGCAGCTGTCTCAGCAAAACAGTAGCAACACGACCACCAGCAGCAATACGCAGAACGGCGGTCTGTCACTTTCGTCGCTGACTGGATTGCTGAATGGCGGTGATAAAGCGGTTAGCTCTAACAGCATGACGAATGCCGCAGGCGTGATGTCTTACTGCGTGCAACACAACGTGGTGGATAACAACGTGGCATCGGTGAAGGATCAGGTCCTGAGCAAGCTCGGTCTGAGCAGCACCACCGCGCAAGAGCAGAAAACCGATTACCAGCAGGGTCTGCAAGGTTTGCTGAACACCGGCAACGGCCAGCAGCTCAACCTGCAGAGCCTGAGCAATTCACCGATGGGTGAGAAGGTGAAGACAAAAGCCTGTGATGTGGTTCTTAAGCAGGGCAAGAAGTACATCGGCATGTAATATCCGCCATCATTCAAGGCGCAGGTGCGTTGGCTGCTCTCGTTCCCCCGAGCTCATCGGGAGTCTCTCGGTTGCTGCCTGCCTGCATCAAGAATGGTTTGGGATAGCAATATTCTGGCGCGAGCTGTCCCTCGCGCCTTTTTTCTGTCTTCAGCGCATCAAATCATGCGTTTCCGCCGCCACGCGTGCCAACACTCTCACCGCTTGCTCATAGGATTGGATATTGGTGTAGCCAATCACCAGCCCGTAGCGCTTTTGCGTTTGTGTGTACCAGCCGGAAAGCGGTAATACACGCAGTTGATGACGCTGCCAAATCTCCGCCAGTGCCACGTCCTGAATGCCCCGTTGCAGGAAGGCGACGATGTGCATGCCCCCATCGGTCAGTTCAAACTCAAACAGCTGAGGAAAACAGTGCTGAAGCGCATCCAGCATCATGCGGCGTCGCTGCTGGTAAAGTGTGCGCATCTTCTTGATGTGGCGATAGAAATGCCCTTCACTGAGAAACTGTGCCAGAATTTTTTGCGGCAATAGCGGCATGCCGGTTTCCAGGATTTCACCCAGCTCACGGAAGCGCTCAATGGTCTCTTGCGGCATCACCAGGTAACCGACGCGCATGGCGGGCATCATGGTTTTGCTGAAGGTACCGGTGTAAATCACGCGATCGTGCGCATCCAGGCTTTTTAGCGCGGGGATCACTTTGCGCGTGTAGTGAAACTCTCCGTCGTAATCATCCTCAATGATCCAGCTCTGATTCTGCTGCGCCCACTCCAGCAATTGATGCTTGCGCGGCAGTGAGAGCGTGACGGCCAGCGGGCTGTGATGTGTCGGCGTCACCACCGCAAAGCGAGCGTCTGAGTGATAGCGCTGCAGGTAATCAACATCAACGCCTTCACGATCCACTGGCACGTAGTGCAGGTTTGGCGCGATGCGCTTCAGCAGTTTCTGACCGAAAAAGTAGCCGGGATCTTCAAACAACACCTTGTCATGAGGATGCGCTAACACCGCCAGAATCAGCCGCAGATTCGCGCGGTAGCCGGTGGTGATAAAGATCTGCTCCGGCTGACAGTTCAGGCCGCGCGAGATATTCAGATAACTGGCAATGGCTGCACGCAACGGCTGATAGCCCATGACCGAAGGCATGATCATCTCGTCCGGACGCAGTGTGCGTGCCGCTTTACCCGAAATCAGCAGCCACTTTTTGTGCGGAAACTCATCCAATGCCGGAATGCCCAGCCGCAGCTCGCCTTTGCTTTCAATCACCGGGCGCTCAAGACGGGCGGGCTCTGGCGCGGATGAGACTGGTGACGCATCGCCAAGATTGAGCGCGGGATTCACACGCGTGCCTCTGGCGCCCTGGCTCACAAAATACCCTTCACCGATCAGGATCTCATAGGCGGTTTCGACGGTTTTCCGCGCCACTTGCAGTTCACTGGCCAACGTCCGGATCGCAGGCACGCGATCGCCCGGCTTCAAGCGCCCTGCCACAATCTGATCGCGATAACGTGTGTAGATTTCTTTGTAACCCATCTCATGTCCTACCTGTTTTCACCGATATTGACCCTTTTCCCTCAGACATAGAAGTTTAAGATGCACACATCCACCACGCAACCGCACGCAGGTCGCCATGAAGATTGCACATTACGACAGCCCCGCTCAGTTGGCTCGCTGCTTTGCCTTAATGCAGGAGCTGCGATTTAAGCTGACTGATCAGGCCGCATTCGTTGCTCAAGCACAACGCCAGCAGGCACAGGGGTATCGTTTAGCGGGTATCGAACAGCATGGCAAACCTGTCGCACTGGCGGGTTATCGCCTGCAGGAAAACTTCATTCATGGCCGTTTTTGCTACGTCGACGATCTGGTCACCAGTAGCGCCACGCGCAGCGAAGGCTTTGGTGCCACGCTGCTTAACGCCCTGGCTGAGCTGGCACGTGAACAGGGCTGCGGCCGCATGGTGCTAGACACCGCTATCAGTAACCAGCGGGCACAACATTTTTATCAGCGCGTCGGCTACACCGCGCTGGGACTGCACTTTTATCGCGATCTCGCAGAGGGAGAAAAATCATGAAACTGCTGCACATTCAGGTCAGCCCGGATCTGGCCGGATCGGCCTCACGCATCGCCTCGGCGCGGTTGGTCGAGAAACTGCGCGCGCAGCATGGCGAACTGGAAGAGACCATTGTCGATCTGGCACAGCACCCACTGCCACACCTCGACGCCTTCACCATCGGCGCTTTCTTTACCCGCCCTGAGGAGCGTAACGATGAACAGCGTGCTGCGATTGCCACATCCGAAAAGCTGGTGGACCAGCTGTTTGCCTGCGACACCCTGGTTATCTCATCGCCGATGTGGAACCTCGGCTTGCCGTCAGTGTTAAAAGCCTGGTTCGACCATATCACCCGAGCCGGAAGGACCTTCGCCTTTACCGCAGAAGGCACCAAAGTGGGCCTGGTAAACGGCAAAAAAGTCTACAGCGTAGTCGCCAGCGGCAGCGTGTTTGCCCACGGCCCCTTTGTACAGGATGACCAGTTCACGCCTTACATTCGCGTGGCGCTGGAGTACATCGGCATCACCGATGTGAATTTTATTCGTGTTGATGGCACCCATGATCCCATCAGCCGCGACACCGCCTTACCCCATGCTCTGCAAGCTATTGACCGTCTATTCTGAATGAGGAAAACATCATGACTTCACGTGTTAACCATTTTAAAACTGCGCCAGCGCTGGCCAAATCCATGTCCGATTTCTCCAATACCGTCGCCAATACCGCGCTGGAGAAATCACTGAAACATCTGATCGATATCCGTGCCTCACAGCTGAACCACTGCGCCTTCTGCCTCGATATGCATGTGAAACAGGCGAAAATTGATGGCGAGCGCGAACTGCGTCTGCATCATGTTTCGATCTGGCGTGAGTCTCCGCTATTCAGCGCCCGCGAAAAAGTGGCCTTTGCGCTGACCGAAGCCCTGACCCGCATTGGCGAGCAGGGTGTCGATGAAGCGCTGTACGGTGAGTTGCGTGAGCACTTCTCCGAGGGTGAAATCAGTGAGCTGACTTTCAAGATTGCCGCCATCAACACCTGGAACCGTTTGATGATTTTGTCACAGATGGTGCCCGGCTCTCTGGACAGCGCTTATGGGTTAGATCGTGCTGATTTGCGTTAATTTTTCCCGCCAGTAGCCACTGCTGCTGGCGTTGTCATGTTCATCTGCGCTGCCTGACGCTATAGTGAGATTTTGCACCACACAGGACAGCGCGCATGAAAGGCATCAACATTGCGATTTACTTCGACCCCGACCTGATTCGCATCTGCGTTCACCAGCAGGATGAGAGCTATCTCAGCCAGACGTTCAATTACGACGACAGCGTCATTGAAGAGATATATCAATGGCTGGAGCAGTTCACCCCGAATCGCACTCACATTTGCCTGATTGAGCACGATACTGCCGATATCCTTGCCGACGAACTGGTGGATAACGGTTATCACGTCCATCAGGTCAGCCAACACGACCTCTTAAGTTGGTTCGCCAGCGAGCCACCGACGACGCCCGATGGTTCCCCCGTGCGTGCGCTGCTGCGCTATCTGGAAAACGAAAAGCCCGCTGAATATCAGTCACGCACGCCACAGATTGAAGCACTGATGGATATGCTGGATGAGCTGGACGATTTGGAAGCCGTCGATGAAGTCGAGGATGAAGATAGCTTGCCCGATGACGTTCTGCGTCTGATGAAGCAGAAAAAAATCACTGCCGGTGAAGCGGCACAGCGTTTGCTGCCAGAGGTGAATGAGCGCATTCGCGAGCATCTGATCAGTTACCCAGAACTGATGACGCCAGAGCTGCTGGAGGATTTCTTCCCCGAGCTGCTGGAAGCGATGGAAACGCCGAAACATTGATCATTTGAGGTGCGCATGAATGCGCACCCTACGCATTGTAAGGTCGTCATTTATGGCGACCTTTTCAAACCACATCCTTGGGAAAAAACATGTTTGAACTGTTTAAAGCCATCGGTCTGGGATTGGTGGTGCTGTTGCCACTGGCTAACCCGTTGACCACGGTGGCGCTGTTTCTCGGTCTTGCGGGAGACATGAATTTCCAGGAACGTAATCGCCAGTCTTTGCAGGCGTCAATTTACGTGTTCCTGATCATGATGGTGGCATGGTATGCCGGTAATGCGGTACTGCATACCTTCGGCATCTCGATTCCTGGCCTGCGTATGGCGGGCGGACTTATCGTCGCCTTTATCGGTTTTCGTATGCTGTTCCCTGCCAAACCCGTGGGTCATTCGGTGGAAGCCGAGCATAAGCAGGATGAAATCGACGCCAATATAAAGCGCGAGAGCGTGAATATCGCTTTCGTGCCGCTGGCGATGCCGAGCACGGCGGGTCCTGGCACTATTGCGATGATCATCAGCTCTGCGTCAACGGTGAAATCTGGTGTTGATTTCCCTGACTGGGTGGTGACGGTAGCGCCGGTGCTGACGTTCCTGGCTGTGGCGGTGATTTTGTGGATTTCGCTGCGCAGTTCAGGGGCCATTATGAAGCTGGTCGGTAAAGGCGGAATTGAAGCGATTTCGCGTCTGATGGGCTTCTTGCTGGTGTGTATGGGCGTGCAGTTTGTGATTAACGGCGTATTAGAAGTGGTGCGGAGTTTTCACTAAAACCCAGGGCGCCATCAATGGCGACCCTACATTATACTGCGCGTAACCATATGATTAGCGCATTCACATTGTAGGGTGCGCATTGATGCGCACCTGGTTTTCAATACTTTATTTCAAAGTCTTACGCACGTCGGCAACCTGATCTTTGGTCACCGCTGGTGCATTGTTGCTCCAACCCTGACGGATAAAGGTCGCCAACTGCGCCACTTCATCGTCGGTCAAACGCTGGCCAAAGCCCGGCATCGCCAGTGTTGACGGTGCTTTCTCAGTCGATGGCTGCTGTGCACCCGCAAGGATGGTGTGGATCAACCCGGTTGGATCTTTAGCATTTACAATTGTTGCCTGATCCAGCTCTGGGAAGAT
Organism: Pantoea sp. CFCC18177; assembly: GCF_059412425.1. Lineage (NCBI taxonomy): Bacteria > Pseudomonadati > Pseudomonadota > Gammaproteobacteria > Enterobacterales > Erwiniaceae > Pantoea > Pantoea sp. CFCC18177. The sequence continues at coordinate 168,121 of NZ_JBNBPL010000007.1, read as the reverse complement.
ACCTGGCGCACCTTTGCCGGTCACGAAGTGACACGCACCGCAGTTATCGATGTACAGACGCTCACCTTCCGACAGATTTTTCGCTGCGGTCAGTTTCGCTTCCGTTGCCTGCTGCTTTTGCACGTTGTACGCCTGCAGCGGCGGGTTGCCGCCAATAAACTTCAGGTAAGCGGCAATCGCTTTCAGATCGGCATCGGTCATGTGTGAGCTGGAGTGCTCAATCACTGACTTCATCTCTCCGCCCACTGCCGCTTTGTCGTTACGGCCGGTTTGCAGGTAATCAACGATCTCCTGCTCGCTCCAGCGCGGCAAACCACGCAATGACGGCACATCCCAGTTATTCAGGCTGCCACCGGCCAGGAACTGATCGTCACCGCTGTCCAGCGCTTTCTCGTTCATGCCCAGACCGCGTGGCGTATGACAGCTGCCGCAGTGGCCAAGACTTTCCACGATGTAAGCACCGCGGTTCACTTCTTCAGACGCGCCGCCAATTGGCTGGAACGGCTTGTCAGAGGTGAACGCCCAGTTCCAGAAGCGCATGCCCCAGCGCTGGCTGAACGGGAAGCTCAGTTTGGTCTCTTCTGGCTGCTCGCTGCTCGGCTTCACGCCTTTCATGAAGTAGACATACAGCGCGTGCATGTCTTCATCACTGATTTTGGCGTAATCCGGATAAGGCATCGCCGGATAGAGGCGTGAACCGTCTGGCAGTACGCCTTTACGCACCGCATCAGAGAACTGCTGCTCGCTGTAGTTGCCGATACCGTGTTCTTTGTCCGGCGTAATGTTGGTGGAGTAGATGGTGCCGAGATTCGACTCAATCGCCAGACCACCGGCATAATCCGCCTTGCCCGCCACGGTATGGCACGCCATACAGTCGCCAAGGCGTGACAGGTATTCGCCCTGCTTGATCAGTGCGGCTTCATCTTCCGCGTGTGCCTGTACCGCAAAGCTTCCCAGCAGCACGGCGTTAGCGATTAACAATGATTTTAATTTCATGTGCTTATGCCTGTACCAGTGGACCGGGGTTTTTCAGATAGTGTTCTTTGATCGCCTGCGCCGCCATCAGGGTAATTGCGCCGATGGTATCGGTCGGGTTCGCCTGGAAGTTTTGCGGGAAGGCGTTACCGCCCGGTACAAACACGTTATGCACATCCCAGCTCTGCAGGTATTTGTTCAGCGCCGAGGTTTTAGGGTTATCGCCCATGACGGCACCGCCCACGTTGTGGGTAGAAACGTATTTGGTCAGGTCAAAGTCTGCGCCCATTGGCAGGAAGCTCATGCTCATGCTGTCGGGGTTGAGCTCTTTGGCGATATCACCGACGATGCCTTTCAGGTGCTGTTGCAGCTTGAGTTCGTTCTCTTTCCAGTTGAACGTCATGCGTAGCAGTGGCTGACCACGATGGTCGGTGTAGTGCGGATCCAGATCCAGATAGATATCACGATACGACTGGCAAGTGGTCGTGATGCTGATCTTCATGGAATGGTTGTACCACTGCTCCAGACCCTCTTTGTAACCCATACCCCAGCTTGGCGTGCCTTTCGGCAATGCAGCCGCCATGGGTGTACCGGTGGCCTGCGAACTGTGGATCTTCGCGCCGCCGAGGAAACCAAGGCCAGGGCCGTCGAAGTTGCCTGGTGAGATGTCGTTGAACATCTGGCCCGTCGCGCCCGCAGTGGCGTAAGAGTTGAAGTTCTTATCTTTGAAGAACAGAGTTGCACCGCCGTTCGACAGGAACGCGTAGTTACGACCTACCACACCCTCTTCGGTGATCGGGTTGTACGGCTTGCCAATGCCAGACAGCAGCATCAGACGCACGTTGTACAGCTGGAAGCTGGAGAGCACCACGATTTTGGCCGGCTGGAACACTTCATTGCCGTCCACATCGAAGTAGAGAACGCCCTTCGCGGTTTTGCCATCATCATGCAGAACCACTTTGTACACTTCAGCGTGCACTTCGTATGAGAAGTTCGGCAGACGCTTCAGCGCATCCATCACCGCAGTTTGTGGTGAGGCTTTCGAGTAGTTCAGGCACGGGTATTTCGAGCAGTAACCGCAGTAGTTACAAGGCGCGATTTGGTTGCCATACGGGTTTTTCCACGCGCGTGAAACGCACGCAGATGGGTTCGGGAACGGATGGTAACCGAGTTTAGTGGCCGCCTCTTTGAACATCACGTTGTTCAGCGTGTCTTCCAGCGCTGGCAGCGGATAGGGTTCAGAGCGTGGGCCTTCAAACGGATCGCCGCCTTCCAGAATCTGACCGCGCAGGTTGCCGGTGTTACCCGACTGGCCGCAGATCAGTTCAAATTTGTAGTAATACGGCTCGATCTCTTCCCAGGTGAACGGGAAGTCCATCACGCGCATATCTTCCTGCAGCACGCCTGGCTTGTAAGCCTGATCGACATAGGTCTTCAGCTTGATGTCGGTCGGGGTTGGACGAATCAGTACTGCCGTCCAGTGCATACCTGCGCCACCCACTCCAGTACCCGGAGCAAATGCGCCCCATTTACGGGTTGGCAGTGCCGTCTGGCTCATGTTGTAACGCACGGTGACCGCCACTTCTTTCGGCGTCGCGAACACTTTGTTACGTACGTTGTAGGCGTATTCATCCGCCGGTTTCGGGTAGGCGAAATCCGGGTAATCACGCTCACCGCCACGCTCTAACGCGCGTACTTCTAATCCTGCTAATGCCAGTTCGATACTCATCAACGAACCGGCCCAGCCGAGGCCGCAAACGACGACGTCGACTTCTTTCTTTGTAATCTGTGCCATGTTAATCCTGTCTCACATACCAAATACGGGGGGAGGCTTACGCGCGCTCACCCAAGAGGCTGACCGGTCCCAGCGGGTACGGCACGTTGTGCTGTTTCACCCATTCGGTGAAGCTGGCACGCGCACCAGGGAAGCCGATAGCAATCCAGGCTTTCATGCCTTTGTTGCCGCCGTACATCGGATCGGCGAGGTAGCCGTGTTTGGTATCTGCAAGCAGTTGGCCAAAGAACTGCGAGGCTTTCAGGTTCGGCTCGCCCAGTGCAGCGAAGTCGATACCGTCGTTTTTGTTGACCTTGGTCAGCACCGCATCTTTCTCTTCCAGCGACAGCTCGTGGAACGCCTTTTGATAGGTGCTCTGTGTCCACTGATTCACCAGTTTAATCCCGGTGTGATACATCTCTTGCGGGGTAAACGGAATTTGATACCCCATGGTGGCGGGCGCATGCACATCAAACGGACCTTGCATGTAAATTTCGCCGCCAAATTCTGGGCTGTGTAATTGCTGATCGATGAAGATCGGCACGTTGGTTTCCAGTGCACCAGGTGCTTTGCCATTACCACCGGCCGGAATCAGACGATCGGTTGCAGCCAGAATGAACTGCCACTCCTCCGCGCTGAAAAAGATCGGTTTATAGTCGGCGAGTTCAGGTGCTGCCATTTCCGCAGCTTGCGCCGCAGTTAATCCCTTAAATACCAGGTCGCTTAATGGCAAAGCCAACAGCGACCCGAGTAAAAACTTACGTCTGGTGGTCGGTTTATTAAGAAGCATGGCGCGACGACTCTCACTTGCTAAGAAAGATAATTATTTTTGTTAATGGCTTTATAAATCGGTAAATAACCTGGCAATCTTAGGGATACAGATATTTCTGAATGTAAAAATTAAATTGAAAATGTGTTTTGATGAGAAACCATCATCATGTTGAATTTAGGTTAAGGACTGGTAAAGGGCTTTCGAGGCGGGAATTTTGCTTTTAACCGTACAAATGCTGTGTTTTTAGCGATTCATGATGGGCAATTGACCAAAACTGATCGCACAAAGAAATAATCGCGCACATCAATCGATAAAAATAAATCATACTTCCATACAAGAGAATTATTCTCATTAATAACATTTTATTTACTTTATTGACCAGTACATGAACGATCTATTTCCTGAAAATGACAGGCGGCGCACAAAATAAGTGAAATAATCGCCAAATGTTATCATTTGTTAATTTCTGGCACAGCTCAGAACAAACCGGCATTTTGCCTGAGCGGCAGCAGCGATAGAGTCGATTAATCTATCACTCAGGAAAATAATAAATGCGTGCATTGATTATGTTGGTCACTTTATGGATCAGCGCGTTTGCGCTGCAGGCTGCCACCCCGAAAGACACACTGGTGGTGGCCGTGCCGTTGGATGGCATCATCAGTTTCGACCCGGCGGAAAGCTTTGAAACCGTCAGCAACAGCGTGCAGCGCAACATCTACCAGACGCTGGTGGAAGCGGACCGCAACACGCCGCAGAAACTGTCTCCGTTGCTGGCAACCTCATGGCAGACCGGCAGCACGCCACACAGTCTGGTGTTTAACCTCAAGCCGGGTGCTCACTTCTCCAGTGGCAATCCTGTGACGCCACAAGATGTGATCTTTTCACTGACGCGCGCTGTGCAGTTGAACAAAGCGCCCTCTTTTATCCTCGCTGAGTTTGGCTGGACCAGCGCGAATATCGCCAGCCAGTTTAAGGTTCTGAATGACCATCAACTGGAGATTCAGTGGCCAGCCGCGATTGGCCAGGATCTGGCACTGCGTCTGCTGACCGCGCCGGTGGCATCGGTAGTCGACAGCAAAACCGTGCAGCAACATGCCGCAAATAACGATCTCGGTAACGGCTGGCTGCACACCAATACCGCAGGCAGTGGCGCATTCACCATCCAGCAATATGTGCCACAGCAGGCGCTGGTGCTGAGCGCCAATAAGCAGGCTAATCCACAGCCGCACCTGAAGCGTATCTTGCTCAAAGGTGTGGCCGATGCCGGTGCGCGTCGTCTGTTGATTCAGCAAGGCGATGTCGATGTGGCTTACCAGTTGGGGCCGGATCAGATTGATGCGCTGAAAAGCGATAAAAACCTGCGCATCGATGCCTTCCCCTCAAGCCTGGTCTATTACCTTGGCTTTAATACGCAGAACAAAGCCCAGCCTGCACTGGGTAATCCGGCCTTGTGGGAAGCGGCGCGCTGGTTGGTAGATTATCAATCCATCTCAAAAGATCTGCTGAAAGGGCAATACCGCATTCATCAGAGCTTCCTGCCGCAGGGCTTCGACGGTGCGCTGGACGATCAGCCCTTCCATTACGATGTCGCAAAAGCCAAAGCGATATTGGCCAAAGGCGGCATTAAACCGGGCAGCAAATTTGCGCTGACGGTGATCAACCAGCCACCTTACATTGATGTGGCGCAGGCGCTGCAGGCCAGTTTCGCCAAGGCGGATGTGCAAATTGAATTGCAGCCGGTGGCGGAATCCGAGCTGTGGAGCAAAATGCGCGGCCGTGATTTCCAGTCGATCTTTATCTACTGGGGCGCGGATTACGTGGACCCTAACACCAATGCCAGCGCCTTCGCCTATAACGTGCCGGGCGGCTCGAAAACCCTGGCGTGGCGTGTAGGTTGGGAGATACCAGAACTGAGCGCGAAGACGCGGGCAGCCGCAGGAGAAAGTGATGCCGCTAAGCGCCGTGCGTTGTATACCGATTTGCAAAAGACGGTTCAGCAGAACTCGCCGTTTGTGGTGCTGCTGCAAGGGGCGCAGCAGGTCGCGGTGCGTAATAACGTGAGCCATGTCCAGCAGGGTATTGGTGTCAGCCTGCTGTATTTTGATGCGGTGCAGAAGCAGTAACGTCAAATCACTCACACTGATGTAGGGCGCGGCCTGCAAGCTGCGCCCTACAAGATACCCTTCGTGGCGCAATAAATTGCGCCGCCACCAGCCTCACTTGCTATTCTTTCAGGCATAACCTGTTGCCTGCGAGTGAAAAAACATGACCACCCCGCTCTTGATTGCTCAAACGCCTGACATCCAGTTATCCCTGCTTTCCAATATGGCCAACCGCCACGGCCTGATCACCGGCGCTACCGGCACCGGGAAAACCGTGACGCTGCAAAAAATCGCCGAATCTTTCTCTAATATTGGCGTACCGGTATTTATGGCCGACGTGAAAGGCGATCTGACGGGCGTAGCAACTGCCGGGGAAGGTTCGGAAAAACTGCTGGCGCGACTGGAGAAGATCGGTGTGACAGACTGGCAAGCGCAGAAAAACCCGGTGATGGTGTGGGATATTTTTGCCGAGAAGGGTCATCCGGTCCGCGCCACCGTTTCCGATCTCGGCCCGCTGCTGTTGGGGCGTTTGCTCAACCTCAATGAGGTGCAATCCGGCGTGCTGCAAATCATCTTCCGCATTGCAGACGACCAGGGCTTATTGCTGCTGGATTTTAAAGATCTGCGCGCCATGACGCAGTACATCGGCGATAACGCCAAATCCTTCCAGACCCAGTACGGCAATATCAACAGCGCCTCGGTAGGCGCCATTCAGCGCGGTCTGCTGGCGCTGGAGCAGCAAGGTGCCGAGCACTTCTTTGGTGAACCGATGCTGGATATCCGTGACTGGATGCGCTGTGACAGCGAGGGCAAAGGGTTTATCAATATCCTGTCCGCAGAGAAGCTCTACCAGATGCCAAAACTCTATGCCACCAGCTTGCTGTGGCTGTTGGCTGAGCTGTACGAGCAACTGCCGGAAGCGGGTGATGTGGATAAGCCAAAAATGGTGTTCTTCTTTGATGAAGCGCACTTGCTGTTTACCGATGCTCCGCCGGTTTTACTGGAAAAAGTCGAACAGGTGATTCGACTAATTCGATCCAAAGGGGTGGGCGTCTATTTTGTGACGCAGAACCCGGCAGATATTCCTGACAACGTGCTTGGTCAGTTGGGTAACCGCGTGCAGCATGCCCTGCGCGCCTTCACGCCGAAAGACCAGAAAGCAGTGAAAAGCGCCGCCGAAACCATGCGCGCCAATCCCGCCTTTGACACGGTCGAGGCGATCCAGGCACTCGGCACCGGCGAAGCGCTGATTTCATTTCTCGATGAAAAAGGCAGCCCGTCAATGGTGCAGCGCGCAATGGTGATCGCGCCGGGCTCACGTATGGGGCCGATCAATCAGGATGAGCGCAACGGCCTGATCAATAACTCTCCGTTGTACGGTAAATACGATACCGAAGTGGATCGCGAATCTGCGTTTGAGATGCTGCAAAAAGGGGTGCAGGCCGCACCACAGCAAGCCAATGCGCCCGAAGCAAAAGGCAATAACGTGGAAGTTGATGATGGCATCCTGGGTGGATTGAAAGACATTCTGTTTGGCACCACCGGACCGCGCGGCGGGAAGCGCGATGGTGTGGTGCAGAGCGTGGCTAAAAGCGCGGCGCGTCAGGTGACCAATCAGATCATTCGTGGGGTATTGGGCAGCTTGATGGGTGGGCGCCGTCGTTAACCTATTGATTTAATGCGCCATCCGTAGCGACACCTCTGTCCGTGGGAATACGTTTGCAGGCCCGCGCGATGAATCGCGCCGCTACGCTTGGGTGCCAGGGGCGTGCCTTGGCGAACAGAACGGAAGTGACCTTAATCTGTGGTCTGCTAAGATCGGTATATGGATAAACATCAACAACTCATACGGAGTAAGCGCTTAGCGCTGTCGTTGCTGCTGATTGCCGCCGCGACTTTTGTGGTCACGCTGTTTCTACCGCCCAATTTTTGGGTGCTGGGGCTAAAGGCGATTGCGGAAGCCTCGATGGTCGGTGCGCTGGCGGACTGGTTTGCGGTGGTGGCGCTGTTTCGTCGCGTGCCGGTGCCATTTATCTCACGCCATACGGCGATTATTCCGCGTAATAAAGATCGTATCGGTGAGAACCTCGGACGCTTCGTGCAAGAGAAATTTCTCGATACCGACTCACTGCTGGCGCTGATTCGTCGCCACGATCCCTCGCAGATGCTGGCGCAATGGCTCAATACCCCCGGCAATGCCGATCGCATTGGCCGTCATCTGTTACAGGTGATGCGCGGTTTCCTCGACCTGACTGATGATGAACGTATTCAACGCTTTATCCGACGTGCGGTGCACCGGGCGCTGGATAAGGTCGATCTCACGCAGTCCAGCGCGCTACTGCTCGACAGCCTGACCAAAAACAATCGTCATCAGGAGCTGTTGGATGCCGCCGTTCAGCAACTGTTACGCCTGCTGCATAAGCCCGGTACGCGAGAGTTTATTGCCACGCAGATTGTGCGCTGGCTCAAGCGCGAGCATCCAATCAAAGCCAAAATGCTGCCAACCGAATGGCTGGGCGAGCACAGTGCGGATTTAGTGGCGAATGCGGTCGATTCGATTCTGGACCAGGTGGCACTCGATCAGGGCCATGAATTGCGGCTCGGTTTTAACCGTGCGGTGCAACGGTTGATTGAGAAGCTAAAAACCGATCCCGAAATGGCGGAGCGTGCCGAGGTGATCAAAAACTGGTTGAAAGAGGATGAGTCACTGAATCGCTACATCGGCGAACTGTGGCAAGACCTGCGCAACTGGCTTAAAACGGATCTCGCCAGCGATGATTCCCGTGTTCAGGAGCGCGTCAGACTGGCGGCGCTGTGGTTCGGTGAAACTCTTGCCGCCGATGAAACGCTACGCACCTCAATGAATCAGCATCTGGAAGACGCCGCACGCAGTGTGGCACCTGAGTTTGCCGAATTCCTGACGCGCCACATAAGCGATACGGTGAAAAGCTGGGATGCCCGAGAGATGTCGCAACAGATCGAGCTGAATATCGGCCGCGATTTGCAGTTTATCCGCATCAATGGGACCCTGGTGGGCGGGACGATTGGCTTGATTTTGTATCTGTTGTCGCAGTTGCCGGTTCTGGTAGAGACAATTCGGCAATAAAAAGGTCGCCATCAGTGGCGACCCTACTTCGGTTTCGTAGGGGCCGCATACATGCGGCCCACTCTTCAATCAACGACGTTTCAGCAGCATATACAAGCTAATCGCAAAGAACGCGGCGCTTGGCAGGATGGCACCCAGAATTGGCGGGATGCCGTAAACCAGGCTGAGTGGGCCGAAGATCTGGTCCAGTACGTAGAACAGGAAGCCAAAGCTAATCCCCGTGACCACACGTACCCCCATCGACACGCTACGCAGCGGACCAAAGATAAACGACAGCGCCATCAGCATCATCACCGCCACGGAAAGTGGCTGGAAGATTTTGCCCCACATATTCAACTGGTAGCGTCCGGAAACCTGGCCGCTCTGCTTGAGATATTTGGTGTAGTTATACAGGCCGCTGATCGACAGGGCATCCGGGTCCAACGCCACCACACCGAGTTTGTCGGGAGTCAGGTTGGTCTTCCACTCTCCGCCCAGACTCTGTGAACCGGTGATTTGCTTAGCATCGCTGAGGTTGGACTCATCCACCTGCGACAGCACCCACAATTTCTTATCCGCATTCCAGGTGGCACTTGCGGCATAACGCACGCTCTGTAAACGACGCTGATCGGTGAAGGTATAAATGCTGACACCATCGATTTCGCTATCGCTTTTAATGCGTTCGATGTAGATGAAGTCATGGCCATCTTTTGCCCACAAGCCACTCTGTGTCGACATCAACGAACCGCCATACAACTGCTGTGCACGGTAGTTACGTGCCATCTGCTCGCCCTGGGGCGCAACAAACTCACCAATGGCCATGGTCAACAGCACCAGTGGGATGGCAGTTTTCATCACGGCCAGCGCCACCTGCAGACGGGTAAAGCCTGAAGCCTGCATGACGACCAGTTCACTGCGCTGCGCCAGCGTCCCTAAACCCAGCAGCGCGCCAAGCAGCGCCGCCATCGGGAAGAAGATTTCGATATCTTTCGGTACGCTGAGCAAGGTGTAATAACCGGCATCCAGTGCGGTATAGGCGCCCTGCCCGGTTTTACGTAGCTGATCGACAAACTTGATGATGCCCGACAGCGACACCAGCATGAACAGCGTCATGATGATGGTATTGAAGATGGTTTTACCGATATAGCGATCAAGGACCTTAAACATCACACCGATCCTCCACGGCTAAAGCGGCCACGAATGCGTCGCATCGGTACCGTATCCCACAGGTTCAAGATCACCGCCAGCGCCAGATAAGCGAAGTTCACCACCCACATCCAGATCGCGGGATCGAACTTGCCTTTCGCCGCGTTGGACCGCAACGAACTCTGCAACAAGAAGAAGATCAGGTACAGCAGCATGGCGGGCAGCATTGACAGCACACGGCCCTGGCGTGGGTTGACCACACTCAGCGGCACCACCATCAGCGCCATCACCAACACGGCAAATACCAGGGTTAAACGCCAGTGAAACTCCGCCTGGAACTGCGGTGTTTTGTTCTTATACAGCGTGCTGATGCTCGCCTGATCGGCGTCGTTTGGATCGAGCGTGGCTTCTTTGTAGCCCACCAGCGCCTGATAATTGGTGAAATCCGTGATACGGAAATCGCGCAACATGGCCGTGCCTTCAAAGCGCGTGCCTTTATCCAGGGTCACCACCTGCGAGCCGTCTTTACGCTGCTCCATATGACCGCTGTCGGCTAGCACCACTGAAGGGCGTGCATTCCCTTTCGGACGCAGTTGCGCCAGGAACACGTTACCAAAATGATTGCCTTTCACGTTTTCCACAAACAGCACGCTATTGCCGTCGCTGGAGGTCTGGAACTGACCCGCCGCAAGCGCCGCCGCACCTGGGTTGGCTTTGGCATTTTGTGTCACTTCGTCCTGATAACGTGATGACCATGGCCCTAACCAAATGACGTTGACTGCCGCTACCGCCGAGGTAAGCAACATCAGAATCATCGCGGCCTTAACCAGCACGCTTTTACCCAGTCCGCAGGCATGCATCACCGTAATTTCACTTTCGGTGTACAGCCGCCCAAGGGTCATTAAAATCGCCAGAAACAAGCTTAGGGGCAGGATAAGTTGTGCCATTTCAGGCACGCCCAGTCCTAACAATGTCAGAACCAGATTTGTTGGGATCTCGCCATCCACCGCAGCACCCAAAATCCTGACTAACTTCTGGCAAAAGAAGATTAGTAGCAGGATGAACAGGATAGCCAGCTGGCTTTTGAGCGTTTCCCGAACCAGATATCTAATGATGATCACGCTTAGTACGCCTGTGATAACTTGTCTTTTTGCAGGAAAATCGCTAGTTTCAACGCTTATCAGCCATTTTTCTTCATCAATGGCCGTCATCGTAGCTAAAATAGTATGACGAACGCGTTAGAGTGGTGAAAAAACAACACATTTCCACCCCTACTCATTATGACCGCCAGCGTTAAATTGTCATGGCGTCGCAACAAAATAATGGGTTACGAACGCGCTACATTCTAACGACAGCTAAGGCCGTTGTCTTTAAGATTCAGGAGAGTGCATGGAGTTCAGTGTAAAAAGCGGTAGCCCGGAAAAACAGCGTAGCGCCTGCATCGTTGTTGGCGTTTTCGAACCGCGCCGTTTATCACCTATTGCCGAGCAGCTGGATAAAATCAGCGACGGCTACATCAGCGCTCTGCTGCGCCGCGGTGAACTGGAAGGCAAGGTTGGCCAGACGCTGTTGCTGCACCATGTGCCGAATATCCTGTCCGAGCGCATCTTACTGATTGGCTGTGGTAAAGAGCGTGAGCTGGATGAACGCCAGTACAAACAGGTGATTCAGAAAACCATCAATACGCTGAACGACACCGGCTCAATGGAAGCCGTATGCTTCCTGACTGAACTGCACGTTAAAGGGCGCAATACCTATTGGAAAGTTCGCCAGGCGGTGGAAACCTCTAAAGAAGCGCTCTACAACTTCGATCAGTTAAAAAGCAATAAGGTCGAGCCACGCCGCCCGCTGCGTAAGCTGGTGTTCAATGTGCCAACGCGCCGTGAACTCACCAGTGGCGAACGTGCTATTCAGCACGGTTTAGCGGTGGCAGCCGGTGTCAGAGCCGCCAAAGATCTTAGCAACATGCCGCCAAATATTTGTAACGCCGCGTATCTGGCGTCGCAGGCGCGTCAGTTGGCCGATGCTTACAGCAAAAATGTCACCACGCGTGTGATCGGCGAACAGCAGATGAAAGAGCTGGGCATGAACGCTTACCTGGCGGTCGGTGCCGGTTCGCACAATGAATCGCTGATGTCAGTGATTGAGTACAAAGGCAGTACCGATCCGGAAGCACGTCCGATTGTGCTGGTCGGTAAAGGCCTGACCTTCGATTCCGGTGGCATCTCGATCAAACCCGCTGACTCGATGGATGAGATGAAGTACGACATGTGCGGTGCGGCCTCAGTGTACGGCGTGATGCGCATGGTGGCGGAACTCAATCTGCCGCTGAACGTGGTCGGCGTACTGGTCGGCTGTGAGAACATGCCGGATGGCCGCTCGATGCGTCCTGGTGATGTGCTGACTACCATGTCCGGTCAGACCGTGGAAGTGCTGAATACCGATGCCGAAGGCCGTCTGGTGCTGTGTGACGCGCTGACCTACGTAGAGCGTTTCGAGCCAGAAGTGGTGATTGATATTGCTACCCTGACCGGTGCCTGCGTGATTGCACTGGGTCACCATGTCAGTGGTTTGATGTCAAACCACAACCCACTGGCCCACGAGCTGATCAGTGCTTCCGAGCAGTCCGGTGACCGTGCGTGGCGTCTGCCAATGGCCGATGAGTATCAGGAACAGCTGGAATCCAATTTTGCCGATATGGCGAACATTGGTGGCCGTCCGGGTGGTGCTATCACTGCCGCCTGTTTCCTGGCACGCTTCGCCCGTAAGTTTAACTGGGCACACCTGGATATCGCAGGCACCGCATGGCGCTCTGGCAAGGCCAAAGGTGCCACTGGTCGCCCGGTTCCTCTGCTGTCGCAGTTCCTGTTGAACCGCGCCGGATTGAACGGCGACGATTAAAGTCTTCTGCGATCATTGAAACGGTGCGCATAAATGCGCACCCTACAGGACTTGTAGGGTCGCCTTTAATGGCGACCTTATTATTGGACGCAGCGGTCTTGCTGAAGCACAATGCCCCACTGTCATCAATGGAAATAACCCCGCCATGAAAAACGCCATTTTCTATGTGATGGAGTCAGAAAGCCCCAGCGACGGCCTCAGCGCCATCGAAGCACTGGTGTGCGATCTGGCAGAAACACGCTGGCGTGACGGCAAGCGCATTCTGATTGCCTGTGAAAACGAAGAGCAGGCCAACCGTCTGGATGAAGCGCTATGGCAGCGCCCCGCCAACGCTTTTGTGCCCCATAACCTGGCCGGTGAAGGCCCGCGTTACGGTGCGCCGGTGGAACTGGCCTGGCCGCAGCGCCGTGGCAGTTCACCGCGCGACCTGTTGATCAGTTTGCTGCCACAGTTCGCAGATTTTGCTACGGGTTTCCATGAAGTGATAGACTTTGTTCCTTACGAAGAATCCTTAAAACAACTGGCGCGCGACCGCTATAAAGCCTATCGCAGCGTTGGTTTCCAATTGAATACGGCGACGCCACCTCCGCCGCAAACGACAGTGTAGAAATGGAAAAGACATATAACCCGCAAGATATCGAGCAGCCGCTCTACGAGCACTGGGAACAGCAGGGCTACTTTAAACCGAATGGCGATACCAGCCAGGAAAGCTTTTGCATCATGATCCCGCCGCCGAACGTCACCGGCAGCTTGCATATGGGTCACGCTTTCCAGCAGACCATCATGGATACCATGATCCGTTACCAGCGTATGCAGGGGAAAAATACCCTGTGGCAGGCAGGTACTGACCATGCCGGTATCGCGACGCAGATGGTTGTTGAACGTAAGATCGCCGCTGAAGAGGGCAAAACCCGCCAGGATTATGGTCGTGACGCCTTCATCGACAAAATCTGGCAGTGGAAAGCGGAATCTGGCGGCACGATTACGCGTCAGATGCGTCGCCTCGGCAACTCCGTGGATTGGGAGCGTGAGCGCTTCACCATGGATGAAGGCCTGTCTAACGCGGTGCGTGAAGTCTTCGTCCGCCTGTATAAAGAGAACCTGATTTACCGTGGCAAGCGCCTGGTGAACTGGGATCCTAAACTGCGCACGGCTATCTCCGATCTGGAAGTGGAAAACCGCGAGAGCAAAGGCTCTATGTGGCATATCCGCTATCCACTGGCTGACGGCGTTAAAACCGCAGAGGGCAAAGATTATCTGGTGGTTGCCACCACCCGTCCGGAAACCCTGTTGGGCGATACCGGCGTAGCGGTAAACCCGGAAGATCCGCGCTACAAAGATCTGATCGGCAAAGAGCTGATCCTGCCGCTGGTGAATCGTCGCATCCCGATCGTCGGCGATGAGCACGCGGACATGGAAAAAGGCACCGGCTGCGTGAAGATCACCCCGGCGCATGACTTTAACGACTATGAAGTCGGTCGTCGTCACAAGCTGCCGATGATTAACATCCTGACCTTTGATGGCGATATCCGTGAACGTGCGGAAGTGTTCGACACCAATGGCGAAGTCAGCGACGAGTGTGCGGATGAGATCCCAGCCCAGTTCCAGAAAATGGAACGTTTCGCGGCGCGTAAAGCCATTGTGGCTGCGGTTGACGAAATCGGCCTGTTGGATGAAATCAAACCTCACGACTTAACCGTTCCTTACGGCGACCGTGGCGGCGTGGTCATCGAGCCAATGCTCACCGACCAGTGGTATGTTCGCACCGCTCCGCTGGCGAAAGTCGCGGTTGAAGCGGTAGAGAATGGTGATATCCAGTTCGTACCAAAACAGTACGAAAACATGTACTTCTCGTGGATGCGTGACATTCAGGATTGGTGCATCTCACGTCAGCTGTGGTGGGGCCACCGTATCCCTGCATGGTACGACAATGACGGTAACGTCTATGTTGGCCGCACGGAGCAAGAAGTGCGTCAGGAAAATAACCTGGCTGACGTGGTCGTTCTGCGTCAGGACGACGACGTGCTGGATACCTGGTTCTCGTCTGGTTTATGGACGTTCTCCACCCTGGGCTGGCCAGAGAATACTGAAGCGCTGCGCACCTTCCACCCAACCAGCGTGCTGGTGAGCGGCTTCGATATTATCTTCTTCTGGATCGCGCGCATGATCATGCTGACCATGCACTTCATCAAAGATGAAAACGGTAAGCCGCAGGTACCGTTCAAAACCGTCTATATGACCGGTTTGATCCGTGATGAAGAAGGCCAGAAGATGTCGAAATCGAAAGGTAACGTCATCGATCCACTGGATATGATCGACGGGATTTCGCTGGAAGATCTGCTGGAAAAACGCACCGGTAACATGATGCAGCCACAGCTGGCTGAGAAGATCCGCAAACGTACCGAGAAGCAGTTCCCGGACGGTATTGTGGCATCCGGTACCGACGCGTTGCGCTTTACCCTGGCTGCGCTGGCCTCAACCGGCCGCGATATTAACTGGGATATGAAGCGTCTCGAAGGCTATCGCAACTTCTGTAACAAGCTGTGGAACGCCAGCCGTTTCGTGCTGATGAATACCGAAGAGCATGATTGCGGCCAAAATGGCGGCGAGCTGAAGCTGTCGCTGGCGGATCGCTGGATTCTGACCGAATTCAACAGCACCGTGAAAGCCTATCGTGAAGCGCTGGATAGCTATCGCTTTGATATCGCTGCCAACATTCTGTATGACTTCACCTGGAACCAGTTCTGTGACTGGTATCTGGAGCTGACCAAGCCAGTGATGGACAACGGTAGCGAAGCGGAACTGCGCGGTACGCGTAATACGCTGGTCACCGTGCTGGAAGCCTTGCTGCGTCTGGCGCATCCGATCATTCCTTACATCACCGAAACCATCTGGCAGCGTGTGAAGGGTCTGAAGAACATCGATCACGATACCATCATGCTGCAGGCCTTCCCGCAGTTTGATGCGGCGAAAGAAGATGCCGAGGCGAAAGCCGATATCGAGTGGATGAAGCAGTCGATTGTCGCGGTGCGTAACATCCGTGCTGAGATGAACATTTCTCCAGGCAAACCGCTGGATGTGCTGCTGCGTGATTGCTCTCCTGCGGCACAGCGTCGCGTGGAAGAGAACCGCAACTTCCTGTCTCGTCTGGCGCGTCTGGCCAGCCTGGAGATTCTGCCTGCGGGTGAGAAAGGGCCACTTTCAGTCACTAAGATTGTAGAAGGCGCTGAGTTGCTGATCCCCATGGCGGATCTGGTGAACAAAGAAGCGGAGCTGGAGCGTCTGGCGAAAGAGCTGACCAAGCTGGATGTCGAGATTGAGAAGATCCAGGTCAAGCTGGCGAACGAAGGCTTTGTTGCTCGTGCACCGGAAGCGGTGGTGGCGAAAGAGCGCGATCGCATCGTTGAGCTGGAGCAATCAAAAGCAAAACTGATTGAACAGCAGGGCGTGATTGCGGCATTGTAAGCACATCAGTCCAATTGCTAAATCATAGCCGGGCACTGCCCGGCTTTTTTACCCCGGAAGAGAATGATGACCACCGCTACGCCACTGAATTTGCAGGTGCGCCCGATTACTGCGGCCGATAACCCTCTCATTGCGCAAGTGATCCGTGATGTGTCAGCCGAATTCGGCCTTACGGCAGATAAAGGCTACACCGTTTCGGATCCCAACCTCGATCGGCTGTTCGAACTCTACAGTGAAGCCAATAGCGCGTACTGGATCGTCGAGCATGACGGGGTGGTGGTTGGCGGCGGCGGTGTGGCACCGCTGGCGTGCAGCGCGCCGGATATCTGCGAATTGCAGAAGATGTACTTCCTGCCGCAGGTGCGCGGTTTAGGTCTGGCGCGTGGGCTCGCGCTGCGTGCCATGGACTATGCGCGTCAACAGGGCTTTCGCCGCTGCTATCTGGAAACCACCGGCAGCCTGACGCGAGCGATTAAGCTCTACGAGTCGCTGGGATTCGAGTTGATTGATAACGCCATGGGCTGCACTGGCCACGGTGACTGCGAAGTACGGATGCTGAAGGTACTGTGATGCAGACATGAGGGCGATTCTCGCCCTCACCCCAACCTTAAAACGCTGGCACACCACTGTGAAAACGCAATTCGCCATCAGGCTCGCTGATCAAACGCGCCTCAGCCTCACCAAAAGTCTGCACGCGTGGGGCAATATCCTTAACAGAGATCTGTTCCGCCAGCTTCAGGTAATCCTGATAGTGGCGTGCTTCAGAACGCAGCAGCGAGATGTAGAATTTCTGCAGCTGATCATCAAGATACGGCGCCAGGCTGGCAAAACGTTCACAGGAACGCGCTTCGATATACGCGCCGCAAATCAACTTATCCACCAGCGCATCGGGTTCATAGGTGCTGATTTCGCGAATCAATCCTTTGGCGTATCGGCTGGCGGTGGTTTTGCGGTATGGCAAACCGCGTGACTGCATAATCTCCCAGACCTGATAAAAATGATGCAGCTCTTCTTTGATCAACAGCACCATCATCTCGACTAAGTCATCCGCCCACGGCAGTTCGTTACGCACAATGATGCTTTTGGTCAGATTCTTATGCGCATTGATAAAGTTGCTGTCCGGCTCATCGCGATAAATGAAATCTTCATAAGGTTTGAGCCACGCCAGAATGGCATCGCCACTCGGCTTATCGGCCACATACTTACGAATAATAAACACCGCAGTTTGTGCCGCCTTAAGCTCACACACCATGTGATCGGTGAGCAGCAGCGTCAGGTTTTCCGGTTTGCGCGCCTCATCAATCCACGCTTGTGGCGTGCGGCAATGCAGAAAATTATGAATGGGTTCTAACAGGGGAGCGTAGTTCATCGGCGTTCTTTATGCTGGCGGGAGAAGTCAATCAGGGCGGCAGCTGCCGCCCATTAAGGCTTAGTGACGCACACCGTCGTCTTCTTCGTCGTCGATGAAATCACCGTCGTCATCTTCATCTTCGGCGTCTGGATCTTCAAAGTAGGTGCCCCAACCGTCGTAATCGACGTTGAATTTACCCGCCAGATTCACCAGCTGCTCAACCTGCGCATCAATCAGTTCGGCTTTCAGCGCCCCTTCGCTCAGGATGTCCACGCACATCACGGTGCCGCCCTCTTCCAACTCCAGCTCTTCCGGTTCGCTGACCTCAAAGCCCAGTTTGAAAGCTTCCACCGCCACTTTTTCCAGTGAGTCGAAGTTGTTGCAGGAGAGGTGATGCTCGATAGTGTAAAGCGCATCCGGATCGCTGCCGTCCTCCAGCAACTCTTCAATGATCAGGCGGGTTTCTTCGCGCTGTTCTTCCAGCAATGCTTCGTATGCCATGGGCGTGTCCTCAAAATGTTCGGCGTGAATGCAATTATTTTCCCACACTGCCTCGCGCGCCACTACACAAAACAGAAAGTTTCTTAACGCCGGGGTTGAAAATGAATATTCATACGGTTAGATTGAATTTTAATTCATTATTGATCCACATCTGGAGCGCTGTATGAGTCAGCTGTATTCGAGACACTTCCTGAGATTGCTGGATTTCACCCCAGCTGAAATCGCCAACCTGCTCAATCTCGCAGGTGAATTAAAACACGCAAAGAAAAATGCCACTGAAACCCAGTACCTGAAAGGCAAGAATATCGCGCTCATCTTCGAAAAAGACTCGACCCGTACACGATGCTCTTTCGAAGTTGCCGCATACGATCAGGGCGCTAACGTGACTTACCTCGGCCCAAGCGGCAGCCAGATTGGCCATAAAGAATCGATGAAAGACACCGCGCGCGTATTGGGCCGTATGTATGACGGTATCCAGTATCGTGGCTTCGGTCAGGAACTGGTCGAAACCCTGGCAGAGTTTGCCGGTGTCCCTGTGTGGAACGGTTTGACCACCGAATTCCACCCTACGCAGTTGCTGGCCGATTTACTCACCATGCAAGAGCACTTACCGGGTAAACCGCTCAGCGAGATGACGCTGGTGTACGTGGGTGACGCGCGCAATAACATGGGCAACAGCATGCTGGAAGCTGCTGCACTGGTTGGGCTGGATCTGCGTCTGGTGGCACCAAAAGGCTGCTGGCCGGAAGAGCAACTGGTGGAACAGTGCCGCGTGGCGGCGCAGCAAACCGGTGGCAAAATCACGCTGACCGAAGACATTGCCGAAGGCGTGCAAGGTGCGGATTTCATCTACACTGATGTTTGGGTGTCGATGGGCGAAGCCAAATCGGTGTGGGAAGAGCGTATTGCGCTGCTGCGCCCGTATCAGGTGAACAGTGCGATGCTGGCGCTTACCGGCAATCCACAGGTGAAATTTCTGCACTGCCTGCCTGCCTTCCATGATGACCAAACCACCTTGGGCCGTCAGATGGCAGAGCAGTATGGCCTGAATGATGGCATGGAAGTGAGCAACGAGGTGTTTGAGTCAACGCACAGTATCGTGTTCGATCAGGCCGAAAACCGCATGCACACCATCAAAGCGGTGATGGTGGCAACGCTGGGTAAGCCGTAAAAGCAAACGTTTACCCCGTGCGCGATTTCTGCTTGATGCAAATCAGTGAATGCGTATAATGCGCCACAATTTGCCGGAGGAAACATGCAACAGCGCAGCGTACAATTTGCCGCTCTACCCCGCCTGACCACAGGCGATGCACCTGTTTCTTTCCGTCATTCATTGATCGTAAAAAAAGCCCCTTAAGCAGGGGCTTTTTTTTGTCCGCAATCCGGCAGCGCAGAGGAGAACGCTATGGCCAACCCGCTATATCGCAAGCACATTATTTCTATTAACGACCTCAATCGCGATGAGCTGGAGCTGGTGTTACACACCGCCGCTCAGTTGAAGGCGCATCCCCAGCCGGAACTGCTGAAGCACAATGTGATTGCCAGCTGTTTCTTTGAAGCCTCCACCCGTACGCGACTCTCATTCGAGACGGCGATGCATCGTTTAGGCGCATCAGTGGTGGGCTTCGCCGATGGCAGCAACACCTCGCTAGGTAAGAAAGGTGAAACCCTGGCAGACACCATTTCCGTGATCAGTACTTATGTGGATGCGATTGTGATGCGTCATCCACAGGAAGGTGCAGCACGACTGGCCACCGAGTTCTCCAGCGGCATCCCGATTCTGAATGCCGGAGACGGCGCGAACCAGCATCCAACACAAACATTGTTGGATCTGTTCACCATCCGCGAAACCCAGAGCCGCCTCGACAATCTGAATGTGGCCATGGTCGGTGACCTGAAATATGGTCGCACCGTGCACTCGCTGACGCAGGCGCTGGCCAAGTTCACTGGCAACCGTTTTTACTTTATCGCTCCCGATGCACTGGCGATGCCGTCTTACATCACTGACATGCTGGATGAACAGAACATTGTGTGGTCGCGCCATGACAGCATTGAAGAAGTGATGCCAGAACTGGATATTCTCTACATGACGCGCGTGCAGAAAGAGCGCCTCGATCCTTCCGAGTACGCCAACGTGAAGGCGCAGTTCATTCTGCGCGCCACGGATTTAGTCGGTGCCCGCGATAACATGAAGGTGCTGCACCCATTGCCACGTATTGATGAGATCACCACTGATGTCGACAGCACGCCGCACGCCTGGTATTTCCAGCAGGCGGGCAACGGCATCTTCGCCCGCCAGGCCTTGTTAGCACTGGTACTTAATAGCGAACTGGCCCTGTAAGGAGAAACCGATGACTCACGATAATAAATTGCAGGTTGAAGCCATCAAACGCGGCACGGTGATTGACCATATTCCCGCGCAGGTCGGTTTTAAATTACTGTCACTGTTCCGTCTGACCGAAACCGATCAACGCATCACCATTGGCCTGAATCTCCCTTCTGGCGAAATGGGCCGCAAGGATCTGATTAAGATCGAGAACACCTTCCTGACCGACGATCAGATCAACCAGCTGGCAGTATACGCACCACTCGCCACGGTGAATCGCATCGACGATTACGAAGTGGTGGCCAAGATCGCCCCTACGCTGCCGGATCGCATTGAGCGCGTGCTCACCTGTCCGAACAGCAACTGCATCAGCCGCAGTGAACCGGTATTCAGCAGTTTTGCGGTGAAGCAGCGTGATGATGATGTGCACCTGAAGTGCAAATACTGCGAGAAAGAGTTCGCGCGCCACGTGGTTCTCGGCCACTGGTAATCACTCGTGTCGCCTCTATACCTAAAATTATTCGAGGTTCAGGAAGGCGGCAAGTGCATGAATCCTCAGGAGATTACTGAAATCGGTGACTGAGGTGAATGCACGTAGCCAACGCACCTGCAACTCGAAGTATGAAGGGTATATAATGGGGCGATCATTTTCGTGATTGGCAGGTGTCAATCGCACACTTTCAAGGAGAAACAATGTCTCGCGAAATCAGCACTGAAAAAGCACCCGCAGCAATTGGCCCTTATGTGCAGGGCGTGGATCTTGGCAGCATGATCATCACTTCAGGCCAAATTCCAGTGGATCCGGCGACCGGGGCCGTGGCGGATGATGTCTCTGCGCAGGCGCGTCAGTCGCTGGAGAATGTGAAGGCGATTGTTGAAGCCGCTGGCCTGAAAGTGGGCGACATTGTCAAAACCACCGTGTTCGTGAAAGACCTGAATGACTTCGCCACCGTAAATGCCACTTATGAAGCCTTTTTCACTGAGCACAACGCCAGCTTCCCAGCGCGTTCATGCGTAGAAGTGGCGCGTCTGCCAAAAGATGTGAAGATTGAAATCGAGGCGATTGCGGTTCGCCGTTGATTTAAAACATCGCGCAATAAACTGCGCCGCTACAACATAAACGTAGCGGCGCGATCGGTTATTTAGACGCTCGCAACAACTTCTCCAGCGGACGAACCAGCGCCAACACCGTCTCATCCTGCACCTGTGCAGCGGCATCCAGTTTGGTATGCATGTCGGCCACTTCACTGGCGCCGTACGCCTGATTGCGCTGCATCGCATTGACCAAATCCAGCCCCATCCGGCTCAGTTGCGCCACTTGCTGTGCCTGCTGCTGCAACGGCTTAAGCTGGTAATTCGCTAAAATCAGCGGCATCACCGCATCGCTGTTGTTTTGCCAACGCTGTAGCTGCTGGCGAATGGCGTTAGCAGCGGCGTGATCCTCTCGGTTGGCAATCAGCGCATCCACCTGTTTATCCAGCAAGCGCACCGGCTCGCTTTCGGCTGGCAGCACATCCGCCAGGCGATTGAGCGGCTCAAAGTAATCATAATGCCCTGCCTGGAACTTCAGATGCTGGCGCGTGTAGTACTGTGCCGGTTCCAGCACTTCCGCCAGCACGCGCAGCGGTGTAATGTCGCTGGTATTCGCCAGACGCATCATCTGCACTTCCGCCTGCTGATGCTGCTGAAGCCCCACCGACACCGTGCCCCAACGATCCACCGCGCTCAGGCGCTGATACATATTGTCGCTGTCCGTGACATCCTTCGCAGACCACAGGCGTTCTGCCACCACAAAGGCGCGCGGCCACAGGCGGGTATCAATCACCCGGCTATTGACGTTTTCCGCCCACAGTGCCGCTTCACCGCCCATCAGGTTATTTTGCATCTGTTCCGGCGAAGGCACGGAAGGTTGAATCCCAGCGGGCACCTGAGCCAGCTTGCTGCCTTCAGCCGGATAACGCACATTGCCCACCAGCATATAGCCAGTTAGTTTGTCCTGTGTCAGCGTGACCATCGGCTGGAAAGGCCCCATCCAGGTATCAACGCTAAACGTTAGCTGAGTGGGCGACAGCCAGCGAATGTCGCTGACCATCCGCCGCGCTTTGCCACTAAAGTCAATAAATCCACGCCAGCCGCTTTTGCCTTCCACCAGGGTGAAGCTGCCTTTTACCGGGCTGCCTTTCAGGCGCGGCATGGTGAACTGCCAGCTCTGCGCCTGCTCATCGGCTTGAATCTGGTCCTGGCCATTGAGGCCCTGCGGCCAAGGTTCGTTGCGATAGTGATAGGCCGCAGTTTGGGGCTGATCAAGATAGAAACCGGTTGAGAGAATGCCGCGGAAATCGTGTTTTGCCGCCTCTCCCAACGCATCTTGCCCCTGCCAGGATTGGATCAAAATACTTTTCGGCAGATCGGGATGATAGACCTCATCCCAACCAATCATCCGGCGTTGGTGGGCTTCGAGGATCTTCTCAACACGCTGATTGAACCATGCCTGCAAGGCGTGCGTGTCTTTCAGGCCGTGGTCGCGCATAAACTGCTGAATCTTCGGTGAGTCGTTCCATTGTGTTGGATCGACTTCATCACCACCGATGTGAACATAAGGATCGGGGAAGATGGCCGTCACCTCCCCCATCAGCGTATCGATAAAGGTAAACACCGCTTCGTTGCTGGGATCGAGTAACGGTTTAAACACCCCCCAACCGCGCTCCATCTGATAAGGACCCGGCGCACTCAGCAGTTCAGGCATCGCCACGGCGATCGCGGAAGCGTGTCCTGGCACGTCAATTTCTGGCACCACACGCACGCCGCGCTGGGTGGCGTAACGCACCACATCGCGCATCTGCTGCTGAGTGTAGAAGAGACCATCGCTGGCCTTCTCCTGTAACTGTGGATAGTGGCTTGAAGCAAAACGCCAGCCTTGGTCATCCGTCAAATGCCAGTGGAATACGTTCATGCGCGCAGCGGCGATACCATCAATCTGTCGCTTGACGGTTTCGATCGGCAGGAAGTGGCGCGCCGAATCGATCAGCACCCCGCGCCACGGGAATCGCGGTTTATCGTCTATGGTGACGTAAGGGATCTGCGTTCCCGTCTCATTATTCTCAATCAACTGCAGCAGCGTTTCCATGCCGCGCATCGCACCAAAGCGCGTGTTGGCTTTCAGCAGTACACCGCTGCTGTTGACCTCCAGATGATAGCTCTCATCGCTGTCAGGCTGCGGCAGCGGGTCAATCGCTTGGGCGATTTGTACCTGAATAGTGGCCGGGTTGCTCGGTGCACTGGCGGGCAGCAGTGGCCAGCCAGTCTGGCGCGAAATTCGCGCGCGCCAGCGGGCTTCCGCGCCCTCCAGATGATCGCCCGAGATATGCAGCGTGAACTGCGGCGTCAGCGTCAGTGCGCCGCCACCCGCGGGCTGGACCACTTTTTGTGGCCAGGGCATTAATGGCAAATCGCTTGCGGGAGCGGCAAAAGCAGAAAAAGAGAGGGAGAGACAACAGGCAAGCAGCGTTCGTTGCAAAGGCATGTGAGGCTTCCTTGTAGATAAATGACGGGCCAAAAAAAAGCAAAGAACTCATTAAACCTGCTTCGCTTCGCAAATCAAGTTTGCATCGGTCGAAGTTTGGGCGGGTTAAAACTTTTGAAGTTTAGTTCGCTTCACCATTGTGCGGCTTTCAATCTTCGTTATGGCTTCTTTGCGGCAGGTCAAAAACGGTGCGATTAATTTCCGTCACAACCCCACATATAGCGATTACACTCCATAAAAATACCCACATATAGTTTTATGGAGAGATGATGGCGACGGTGGTGATTAAGCGTGACGGCTGCAGGGTGCCCTTTGAGGCACAGCGGATTGAGCTGGCCGTGCAGGCCGCAGCCCAGGCAGCGCAAATTGATGATGCGGCCTGGTGCAGTCAGGTGGCGATGCAGGTCAGTCAGCAACTGGCCGATCGCGCGGAGGTGGATATCCGCGATATTCAATGCGCAGTCGAAGAGACGCTAATGGCGGGACGCTGGCCGCAACTGGCGCGTGCCTATATCGAATACCGTCATGACCGTGATCTCGCCCGTGAACAGCGTGGCAAACTGCACCACGCCATTCGTGGTCTGGTGGAGCAGACCAATGCCGCACTGCTGAATGAAAACGCCAACAAAGACAGCAAGGTGATCCCGACTCAACGCGATCTGCTGGCAGGCATCGTCGCCAAACATTATGCCCAACAGCAACTGCTACCGCGTGACGTGGTGCTGGCGCACGAGCGCGGCGAGATCCACTATCACGATCTCGACTACTCGCCGTTTTTCCCGATGTTTAACTGCATGTTGATCGATCTTCAGGGCATGCTGAACAACGGCTTTAAAATGGGCAATGCCGAGATTGAGCCACCAAAATCAATCGCCACCGCCACCGCCGTCACGGCGCAGATCATCGCCCAGGTCGCCAGCCACATCTACGGCGGCACCACCATTAATCGCATCGATGAAGTGTTAGCGCCCTTTGTGAACCTCAGCCTGGAGAAGCACCGCGCCGTGGCACACGCGTGGCAGATCCCCGATGCCGAAGCCTACGCACGGGTGCGCACCGAGAAAGAGTGCTACGACGCCTTCCAGTCGCTGGAGTATGAAGTCAACACGCTGCACACCGCCAACGGACAGACGCCCTTTGTGACCTTCGGATTTGGTCTGGGTACTGACTGGGCCGCTCGGCTGATACAGCAATCGATTCTGCGCAATCGCATTGCCGGCCTCGGCAAAAATCACAAAACAGCAGTGTTCCCCAAACTGGTGTTCGCTATCCGCGAAGGCGTGAATCGCCGCCCTGGTGATTTCAATTACGATATCAAGCAATTAGCGCTGGAATGCGCCAGTAAGCGCATGTATCCCGACATCCTGAACTACGACAAAGTGGTCGAGATTACCGGCTCATTTAAAACACCGATGGGCTGTCGCAGTTTCCTCGGCGTGTATGAAGAGAACGGCGAGCAGATCCATGAAGGCCGCAACAACATTGGCGTGATCAGCCTCAACCTGCCGCGCATCGCGTTAGAAGCCAAAGGTAACGAGGCCCATTTCTGGTTGCTGCTCGACGAGCGGCTGGCGCTGGCCAAGCGCGCATTGATGACGCGCATCGCGCGGCTGGAGAAAACCAAAGCCCGTGTCGCCCCCATTCTCTATATGGAAGGTGCCTGCGGTGTGCGGCTCAATGCCGATGACGAAGTCGGTGAGATTTTCCGTCACGGCCGCGCTTCCATCTCCCTGGGTTATATTGGTCTGCATGAAACGCTCAACGCGTTGAGCGGCAACGAAGTGCATCCCTATGACGCGCCGCATTTGCGTGAAAAGGGCATCGCCATTGTCCAGCACCTGCGCGATGCGGTTGATGCGTGGAAAACCGAGACCGGCTACGGTTTCAGTTTGTACAGCACGCCGAGCGAGAACCTGTGCGATCGTTTCTGTCGTCTTGATGCGGCGGAATTCGGCGTAGTGCCGGGTGTCACCGATAAAGGGTATTACACCAACAGCTTCCATCTCGACGTCGAGAAGAAAGTGAACCCCTACGACAAGATCGACTTTGAGGCGCCCTATCCCGCTCTCGCCAATGGCGGCTTCATCTGCTACGGCGAATACCCCAATATTCAGCACAACCTCAAGGCGCTGGAGGACGTGTGGGATTACAGCTATCACCGCGTGCCCTATTACGGCACTAACACGCCGATTGATGAGTGTTACGAATGCGGTTTCAGCGGCGAGTTCAGCTGCACCAGCAAAGGCTTTACCTGTCCGTGTTGTGGCAACCACGATCCGGCACGCGTCTCCGTTACGCGCCGCGTCTGCGGCTATCTTGGCAGCCCAGATGCGCGCCCCTTCAACGCCGGTAAACAGGAAGAGGTGCAGCGCCGCGTTAAACATCTGGAAAGCGGACAATTAGGATGATGCATATCCATCGCTATTACGCTGTCGATATCGTTAACGGGCCGGGCACGCGCTGCACGCTGTTTGTTGCCGGCTGCGAGCATCAGTGCCGTGGCTGCTACAACCAGAGCACCTGGCGGCTCGATTCTGGTGTGCCATTTACGCTGGAGATGGAAGAGCAGCTAATTGCCGACCTCAAGGACACGCGAATTCCACGCCAGGGATTGTCGTTAAGCGGCGGCGATCCGCTGCATCCGCACAATGTGCCGCACATCCGTCGGCTGGTAAAACGGGTGCGCCGCGAATGTCCGGACAAAGATATCTGGCTGTGGACCGGCTATAAAATGGCGGAACTCAGTGAGGCGCAGCGCGAGGTGGTCGCTGAAATTGACGTGTTGATCGACGGGCGTTTTATTGAAGCGGAGAGCGATGCGCGGCTGCTGTGGCGCGGCAGCCGCAATCAAAAGATCTGGTATCTACGCCAGCCACAAGGCGAGCAGACCGACGATGAACCCGCTGAACGCCACGCCCAGCAGCGCGATCCACAAGGCGCGCGCCGGGAAGGCACGATGCAGCATCAGTAGCGACGGCACACTCACGGCGGGCAAGGTCATTAACAGCGTCAGAGCCGGTGCGATACCCATACCCGCCAGCATCATGGTTTGCACAATCGGGATCTCTGCCGCCGTGGGGATGACAAATAAACAGCCCGCTATCGCCATCAACATCACCCAAAACAGCGTATTTCCCACCGCGCCATCCGCATGTGGGAACAGCCAGACGCGCGCCGCGCCCAGCAGCAGCACGGCGATGATATACAGCGGGATGGTGTTCCAGAACAATCGCCACATCACCCCCAGCCAGCGCGAGATAAACGGTGATTCATCACGGGTCACCAACACCTTTGGCGCAGCGATGGTCTGTTCTGGAACGCTACGCTGCACCAGTGACGCAATGCCCAGCACCATTGCCAACCCCGCCACCAGCCGAATCGCGGCAAAGTGCCAGCCCAGCACAAATCCCATAAAAATCAGCGTGGCAGGATTAAGCAGCGGATTGGCAAGCCAGAACGCCATCGCCGCCCCGCTTGACACCTGAGACTGACGCAACCCTGCCGCGACCGGTGCCGCACAGCAGGTACACATCATCCCCGGTAAACCGAAACCCGTGCCAATCAACGTCGAACCAAAACGTGACTGGCCCATCAGGCGCAACAGCCAATGGCGCGGAATGAGCACCTGCACCAGCGAACCGAGGATCACGCCGAGCACCGCCGCTTTCCATACTGCGAGAAAATAGACCATGGCGTAATCCAGCGCCGCACGCCACGGCGAATCGGCGGCATTGGCCAGAATAGATTTTCCGATTGAGTGGGTCTCGGCGGCGGTAAAGGCTTTGCCGTAATAGGGCTGCCATTTGACATACCACAGGCCAATCACCACCACCGCGAGAAACAGCAGCGGTTTCCACCATGCGAATCGTATCGCTGGCGCTGAGGGTGCAAGTTGGGTCATAACCGATCTCGTATTCAACTGAATAACGGAAGCCGCACGATGATGTGCGGCGGATAAACCACAGTGTTATTCAGGTTATCGAAATCTGCCACGCGTAACTGACGTAAATTTGATCCGCCGCGGAAATTAGCGCGGATTTGCCTCGCTGCGCTGCCAGACAATTTTTTTACCGAAGCCCAGCGCGTTGTCGGTCATCTTGACTTCATCCAGCATGATTTCCCACAGCGGCGCTGAGACTTTACGCGCGATGGGAAAACGCTTCTGATAAGCATGGCGCGCCTGCGCTTCGTTTTCCTCACTCAACGGCTGAATGCGACCACGATACTGCACGCCTTTGATCAACAAGACGGTTTTCGGCTGACCGTTAACCGTGCCCGCGACCTGGGGATTGGCCAGCATCAGCGCGCCATGCCGCGTGTCCGGTTCGGTCATCAACCAGAAGGCCATGCGCGTTGCGTCGAATACGTAAAAGCAGTTGGCGCACCACAAATCGTCTCCGCTAGTGGCGCACAACGACAGGGCATGCTGTTTTTTTAAATAACGAATCAGGTGGGAATGGTCAGACAAAATACAACTCCATGCGGCGCATAGCGATGCTGGGATAAGCGCGCTACACTGCCTGCCAGCAATTAATCAGGATAGTGAAATGCAACAGAGCTGGCAGCTCTATATGCTGCAAACCGCCGCCGGGATGCTTTATACAGGCATCACAACCGATGTTGATCGCCGTCTGCAACAACACCAGTCAGGACGCGGTGCGCGCTCACTGCGCGGCAAAGGGCCGCTGACGCTGGTGTTTCACTGTGCCGCCGGGGATCGCTCCGCCGCCTCCCGCCTGGAATATCAGGTGAAGCAGTTGAGCCGCACGCAAAAGCTGCTGCTGGTGGCGCAGCAGCCTGCCTGCCTGAACGCGTGGTTCAATCGAACCGATTAAAAGGCTCGGAGAATGCGATCAGCCCTTCAGCGCCCACGAATGCGTCATCCGCGAGTTTATACACCTGAAACGCTGCTTCGCTGCCTAACCAACGACAATGCAAACCGTGTCTCGCTGCCGGTTCGAAGCCCAGCGGGTTGTAAAATTCTGGATCGCCCAGAACCACCACCGCGCTGTAGCTGAATTCATTAAGCGAATCCAATCCTTCATATACCAACTTTTTGGCAATGCCCTGTTTACGCACCGATTCATCCACCGCGAGCGGTGCTAATGCCACCCAGTTGCGATCTTCACCCTGAAGCGTGACCGGGCTGAAGGCCGCGTAGCCCAGCACCTGCCCCTCATCATCCGTGGCCACCACACCGAGCGTGAGTAAACCGTCTTCACGTAACTGTTGCACCAGTTCCGCTTCGGCTGCGGTAGCAAAACTGCGCTTTAACAGATTGTCGATGCCCGCCGCATCCACACCAATTTCAGTACGAATCAACATGAGATCCCCGCGCGCGCCTCAGCGGCCTTCGCGTCCTGTTTCATTCCTGCCTCAACGAAGGCAGCCAGCTGCTGTAACCCGGTGCGCAAAGGCGTGGGCATGGCATCCAGTTCAATAGCATCCATTAGATTCTTCACCTCCAGCCCCAGCTCCGTGTCGCCTTCAATCACCAAACGGCGTTGAAAAAACAACATATCAGGGTCTGCTTTGCGTGCTGCTACCAGCAACAGATCGTTGGCCTCGCCACGAAACCAGACATCAGCCTCGGCGTCGCGCGAAACGGTCAGGCGGCCATCTTGCAAGGTGGTGATCCAGCGCAGATTGACATCCGCAATCTCGATCCCCAGAAAGCGCCCTTCCAGAAAGTCTAACTCACCTTCAGACAAAGCATGACGAAATTGCCAGTTTAAGAGTTGTTGCAAAACCACTTTTTTTACAGGGAATGGCGTAAATGAAACAGGTAAGGCAAGGAATTCTGGGCCTTTTTCGACAATCAGGCCGCGTAAGCGCGTGAGCATAATCAACAATCCCTTCAGAAAATTTTACCTATATTGCCACATCCCTGCCGCTGCGACTCCACTGAGATCAAGGAAATAGCTGAACAACTGGTTAAATAATCTTCACTCCGCCTCATCAATACGGCTTTCACTGCCTTAAATCAACATTCCTGTTCGGTACCTTCTCTAGACTTTACCGCTTCTGAATTCGGGGAGGAAAACGTATGGAACTGCTGTGTCCAGCGGGGAATTTGCCTGCGCTGAAATCGGCGGTGGAGCATGGTGCCGATGCGGTGTATGTCGGCCTCAAAGATGATACCAATGCCCGCCACTTTGCTGGCCTCAATTTTACCGACAAGAAACTGGCCGAAGCCGCGCGCTTTCTGCATCAGAATCGCCGCAAACTGCATGTGGCCATCAACACTTTTGCGCATCCAGACGGCATCAATCGCTGGCAGACCGCCATTGATGTCGCGGCGCAAAACGGTGCCGATGCCTTGATCCTCGCCGATATCGCCACGCTGGAATATGCCGCGCAGCGTTATCCGCAGGTTGAGCGCCATCTCTCTGTACAAGCCTCAGCGACAAATTTGCAGGCCATCCACTTTTATCATCGCCACTTCGATCTGAGCCGTGTGGTGCTACCGCGCGTACTGTCGATGCATCAGGTGAGACAGCTGGCGCGCGAGACGCCGGTGCCGCTGGAGGTCTTTGCCTTCGGCAGCCTGTGCATCATGGCTGAAGGCCGCTGCTATCTCTCTTCGTGGCTGACGGGTGAATCCCCCAACAGCGCGGGGGCCTGCTCGCCCGCCAAATTTGTGCGCTGGCAGCAAACGCCGCAGGGAATGGAATCACGCCTCAATGAGGTACTGATCGACCGTTACGGCGCCGATGAGAGCGCCGGTTATCCCACGCTGTGCAAAGGCCGTTATGAAGTGGATAACCAGCGCTACCACGTGCTTGAAGAGCCCACCAGCCTGAATACGCTGTCGCTGCTGCCTGAACTGCTGCGCGCCAATATCGCCTCGGTGAAAATTGAGGGGCGCCAACGCAGCCCCGCCTATGTGGCGCAGGTCGCCAAAGTGTGGCGCCAGGCGATTGATCGCTGCAAGGCCTCGCCCGAGCAGTTTGCTGTGCAAGAGCCGTGGATGCGCGCACTGGGTGAGCTTTCTGAGGGTAGCCAGACCACGCTGGGTGCTTATCACCGCGACTGGCAGTAAGGAGAACCGATGAAATACGCAATCGGGCCGGTGCTGTGGTACTGGCCAACCGAATCACTGGACGCTTTTTATCAGAAAGCCGCAGAGAGCAGCGCCGAGATTATCTATCTCGGTGAAGCGGTATGCAGCAAACGCCGCGCCACCTCGTTTAACCAGTGGATGGAGATGGGCCGCACGCTGGCTCAGCATGGCAAACAAGTGGTGCTTAGCACGCTGGCGCTGCTGCAGTCGCCCTCTGAAGTGAAAGAGCTAAGACGCTATGTCGAAAATGGCGAGTTTTTGCTGGAGGCGAACGACATCGGCACGGTGAACATGGCGGCGGAACGTCAGCTGCCGTTTGTTGCCGGGCCCACACTTAACGTCTACAACGCACAAACGCTGCAGCTGTTACTCAAAGAGGGAATGACGCGTTGGTGTATGCCGGTAGAGATGTCACGCGACTGGCTGATTCAGCTGCTACAGCAGTGTGACGCCGCCGGCGTGCGCGATAAATTCGAAGTAGAAGTACTCGGCTACGGTCATCTGCCTTTGGCACTCTCGGCTCGCTGCTTCACTGCGCGTTCGGAAAACCGATCCAAAGATGATTGCCAGACGTGCTGCATCAACTATCCCACCGGACGTCGCGTGCTGTCGCAAGAGGGCCAGCAAGTGTTTGTGCTGAATGGGATTCAGACCATGAGCGGCTACTGCTATAACCTGGGTAATGACCTTGCCGGCATGCATAACTGGATCGACATTGTGCGCTTGTCCCCACAGGATGAAACTACGCTGGCTGAGATTGATCGCTTCCGCGCTAACGAAGCGGGAGAAGCGCCGCTGATGATGGCGCGCGGCAGTGACAGCAATGGTTACTGGCGTCGTTTAGCCGGTATGGCGCTGGAGGGTGGCCGATAAAGGCACGTTCCGGCTATATTCCTGCTGTTATTAGCAGTTTTAATATGGGTAATGATGCGTAATACTGACTGGCGCAGGTTTATCAACACCTGCGCCATCATAAGCTGGAGTGCCCATGTCTGAGAAAAAAACTGTTCGCCTGTCCGTACTGGATCTGGCACCGATTCCACAAGGTTCTGCCGCGCGAGAAGCCTTCCACAATTCACTGGCGCTGGCGCGTCAATCTGAAGCGTTAGGTTTCCACCGTTACTGGCTCGCTGAGCACCACAACATGACCGGTATCGCCAGTGCGGCGACCTCCGTGTTGATTGGCTATCTGGCCGCCAATACGGAAACCTTGCGTTTAGGCTCTGGCGGCATCATGTTGCCCAACCATGCACCGCTGGTGATCGCCGAACAGTTTGGTACGCTGGAATCGCTGTATCCTGGCCGTATCGATTTGGGACTGGGCCGTGCGCCGGGTTCTGACCAGCGCACCATGCTGGCGTTGCGCCGTCATCTCTCCAGTGCTCAGGCGGATAGCTTCCCAGAAGACGTGGCGGAACTGATTCGCTGGTTTGACGCCGAAGAGGGTGAACATCCGCCAGTGCAGCCGGTACCCGGTTTGGGTCTGAAAATTCCAGTGTGGCTGCTGGGCTCCAGTCTCTACAGCGCACAGTTGGCCGCGCAGCTGGGCTTGCCGTTTGCCTTCGCCTCCCACTTTGCACCTGACCTGTTGTTCCAGGCGCTGCATCTCTATCGCGAGAAATTTAAACCTTCTGCGCGTCTGGCAAAACCTTACGCCATGGTGTGCGTCAATGTAGTGGCAGCCGATAGCGAACGCGATGCGCGCTTCCTGTTCACTTCCATGCAGCAGCAGTTCATCAACCTGCGTCGTGGCAAACCGGGTCCGCTGCCTGCGCCGGTTGAGAATATGGATAACCTGTGGTCACCGTCCGAACAATATGGTGTACAGCAGGCGCTGAGCATGTCGATCGTCGGTGACAGTGACAAAGTACGCCAGGGGCTGGCCGCGTTAATACGTGAAACCCAGGCGGATGAAATCATGGTTAACGGACAGATTTTCGATCCGCAAGCACGTCTGCGCTCCTTTGCTTTGGCGATGGCAGCGGCGCGCTCGCTGTAATGGTTACTGCGGTGGGTTCAACCCTTCTGGCCCCACCGCCACCGTACGAATATCCCGCGCGGGTGATTGCCCGTAAAATCGACTGTACTCACGGCTGAACTGTGACGCACTCTGGTACCCCACGCGATATCCCGCCGTACCCGCATCTAACTTCTCAATCAGCATCAAACGCCGCGCTTCGTTGAGGCGTAATTGCTTCTGGTATTGCATCGGCGTCATCGCCGTCACCGCTTTAAAGTGATGATGCAGCGATGAAATGCTCATGCCGACGCTGCTCGCCAATTGGTCCATTTTTAACGGCTGATGAAAGTGTTCACGCAACCAGCGTGCCGCGCGCGCCACTTTGTTGCCCGGACGTTCGGTTAACGCCATGTTGAGAATGCGTGGCCCTTCTGGCCCCGTCAGCAAGCGATAGAAAATCTCCTGCTCAATCAAGGGGGCCAGCGCGGGAATGTCTTGCGGCTGATCCAATAACTCGACCAGGCGAATCACCGCATCCACCAACGGTGGAGCGACTTTGTGGACGGTGATGCCGCGCTCATTCAGCCTTGCCGCCTCCACCTGCTGTAGCGGAAAGTGTTCGAGGTAACGCATCAAGCGGGTTTCGTTGATGGTGATGCCGACGCCGAGATTAGGCTTCTCTGGCGTGGCCAACACCACGCAGGATTGCACCGGCATATCCAGCGTCACCAGCAGCAAGTCACCCGCGCCGTAATGCATCACGTCATCGCCCATTCGCAGGGCTTTTTGCCCCTGCGCCACCAGAGCGAAACTGGCCCAGGTGGCCACATGAGCCAGACTGGTCGGCTTGGAGCTTCGTCCAAAGGAAAGAAAATCAATTGCGCTGAAGTGGCGGCCATCTTCCGGGGTGTGGCGGGCAATCATCGCCACCAGTTGCTGCCACTGTTCCTGATGAATCATGCGTTATGCGCTCCGCGATGAGAAATCACTGTAGGGTTATTCTCGCTTGTCGTCGATGCGCCGCCTAGTCTAAAACCCTCACATTTGCAGGATCGTGCAAAAACCTTGCAGGATTGCGCTACCGCCTGATTGTATGGACAGCGCATGCTTACCCTTCCCCGAATTCTCAGGTGGAGAGACCCAATGAAAGCACTTGAAGGCAAAATTGCGCTGGTGACGGGCGCGTCGAAAGGCATTGGCGCCGCCATTGCTATGACTTTCGCGGCGGCCGGCGCCCGGGTAGTGGTGAATTATCGCCAGGACGAAGTGGGTGCGGCTGACGTGGTCACCGACATCTGTGCACTGGGCAGTGACGCCATCGCCGTACAGGCTGATATCTCCCGCGAGGCCGATGTGCAGCGTTTATTCGCGCGCAGCATCGAGCAGTTTGGCGCACCGGATATCGTGGTCAATAACGCCGGTATTTTTCATCACGGTGACTTTACCGAACTCAGCATCAGCGAGATGCAGCAACAACTCAATGTGAATGTGCTGGGCACACTGCTGGTCAGTCAACAAGCCGCCAGGCACTTCCCCGCGCGTGGCGGCACCATCATCAACCTCAGTGCGTTGAACAGCCAGCGCAGTTCCCCGGGTTCGGTATTGTGGGCCGCCACCAAAGGTGCCATTGATACCTTAACGCAGGGGCTGGCGCGCGAACTGGGACCGCGTAATATCCGCGTTAACGCGTTGGCGCCGGGTATTATTTTGACGGAAGGGTTGCTGGCGGCGAAGAAGATGAATCCAGACGTCAAAGCCAAGCTGATCGCGGCCACACCCTTAGGACGATTTGGTCTGCCGGAAGATGTTGCTCAGGTGGCGCTGTTTTTGGCCTCTGAAGAGTCAGCTTATGTGAGTGGTGAGCGAGTGCTGATTGCTGGCGGTGTGTAAAATTTAGTTTACGCAATAAAAAAGGGACGCCGAAGCGTCCCTTTTATTTTTAAGCGATTAACGCTTATGCGTCACGACGACGTGGTGCAGCAGCGCCGTCTTCACGACGTGGAGCACGACCGCCATCACGGCTGAAACGTCCGCCTTCACGACCACCTTCACGGCGCTCAGAGAAGCGACGCGGTGCGCCTTCACCACGAGGTGCGCCATTGCCACGACGCTCGCCATCACGGCCAGCAGGACGACGATCGCTACGCTCATGTACTGGCGCATCACCCATCAGCTGCATATTCATCGGCTTGTTCAGAATACGCGTGCGAGTGAAGTGCTGCAGAACTTCGCCCGGCATGCCTTTCGGCAGTTCGATAGTTGAGTGAGTACCAAACAGCTTGATGTTACCGATGTAACGGCTGCTGATGTCGCCTTCGTTAGCAATCGCACCAACAATGTGACGAACTTCAACACCATCATCACGACCCACTTCAATGCGGTACAGCTGCATTTCGCCAACGTCACGACGTTCGCGACGTGGAGCGCCATCACGGTCACCACGGCTTTCGCGTGGACCACGAGAGTCACGTGAATCACGACGGTCATCACGATCGCGGAATTCACGACGTGGTGGACGCGGTGCTTCTGGTGGCAGAATCAGTGGACGTTCGCCCTGTGCCATTTTCAGCAGTGCTGCGGCCAGTGTTTCGATATCCAGATCTTCGCCCGGCTGCATTTTGCTCAGCAGTGCGCGGTACATGTCCAGATCGCTGCTTTCCAGCTGTTGCTGTACTTTTGCGGCGAACTTAGCCAGACGACGCTCACCCAGCAGTTCTGCGTTTGGCAGCTCAACTTCTGGAATGGTCAGCTTCATGGTGCGCTCGATGTTACGCAGCAGACGACGCTCGCGGTTCTCAACGAACAGCAGTGCGCGACCCGCACGGCCAGCACGGCCGGTACGACCGATACGGTGAACGTAAGACTCTGCGTCCATCGGGATGTCGTAGTTAACCACCAGGCTGATACGCTCAACGTCCAGACCACGAGCTGCAACATCGGTGGCGATCAGGATGTCGAGACGACCATCTTTCAAACGCTCCAGCGTCTGCTCACGCAGTGCCTGATTCATGTCACCGTTCAGCGCGGCGCTGTTATAACCACTGCGCTCCAGCGCTTCGGCCACTTCCAGCGTAGCGTTTTTGGTACGCACGAAGATGATAGCCGCATCGAAATCTTCCGCTTCCAGGAAACGCACCAGCGCGTCAGTTTTACGGCCGTAGGCGGTCCAGTAAGACTGAGAGATATCAGGACGCGTAGTCATGCTTGACTGGATACGCACTTCCTGTGGATCTTTCATGAAGCGCTTAGTAATACGACGAATCGCTTCTGGCATGGTAGCGGAGAACAGCGCAGTCTGATGACCGTCTGGAATCTGCGCCATGATGGTTTCAACGTCTTCGATGAAGCCCATACGCAGCATTTCATCCGCTTCGTCCAGCACCAGGCCACGCAGGTTAGACAGGTCTAAGGTGCCACGTTTCAGGTGATCCAGCAGACGGCCAGGCGTACCCACAACAACCTGTGGACCCTGACGCAGTGCACGCAACTGCACGTCATAACGTTGGCCGCCGTACAGGGCCACGACGTTAACGCCACGCATGTGTTTAGAGAATTCGGTCATGGCTTCAGCAACCTGAACAGCCAATTCGCGAGTTGGAGCCAGCACCAAAATTTGCGGTGCTTTAACAGATGGATCAATGTTGTTCAGCAGCGGCAGGGAGAATGCCGCCGTTTTACCACTACCGGTCTGCGCCATACCCAGCACATCACGGCCCGCCAGCAGGTGAGGAATACACTCAGCCTGGATTGGGGATGGCTTAACGTAGCCCATGCCGTTCAGTGATTCGAGGATGTCAGCGTTCAGGCCAAGGTCAGAAAAAGTGGTTTGAATATCAGTCATGTAGTACACGTGCCTCTTAGATTGCGGCGGCCAGTCTACATAACTCGTCGTGAAAATTTTCAGTCATTTTCATCAAAAAGTGTGAACCGGCTCAAATTAGAAGTTTTGACGAACAGAAAAGCCCTCACCTTGAAGATGATGACTTTACAAGAATTCAGGCAAAAAAAGTTCGTCAGCTATTGCTGGTCAGATTCTGATAAATCGTCTTGTGTCTGGCCGAGTTGCGCCAGTTCCAACAATGCGTATCGGTGCTCAACAAAGTTGTTAACGTTGTTAGCCACCGCCAGTTTGAACAACGCTTTCGCGTCGTCCTTCTCCCCCAGACTTAGGTAGTACTTACCTAAATAGAAGTTGGTTTCACTGAGATGTTCAGCGAGCGAGGTGTTATCCGTTGCGTCCGCCTTGAGACGTTCCATCAGCGTTTTTTCACTGATGTCACCAAGGTAGAACTCGACAATATTCCATCCCCATTGGTCCCGGACCGCTTTGTCGTGGCGCTGTTGTAGCGCGACTTTTGCCTTGTCTGCATCCATATCGCTTTCAACGAGATAGAGCCAAAGGCTGCGGAAAGGATCGTTAGGATCGTCTTGATAAAACGCCAGCAGATCATCTTGCGCTAACTTGTATCGACCGCCGTAATAGAGGGCGATACCACGGTTTAAATGCGCATAGTTGTAAGTTGGATCAAGCTCAAGTACAGAATCAAACGCTTCATAGGCAGCATCAAAATTGCCTGCCTGCGTTAGATATATACCAAGGTAGTTAAACACCTCGGGCATATCTGGTCTTATAGACAGCGCTTGCGAAAAATCGTTCCGCGCTAATGCCCTCAGACCCAAACTATCATACAACACTCCGCGCTCATATAATAGCTGTGCGCGTTCATCATCGGTGAGGGCACGACTGGCAAGAATTTGTTCCATGCGCGCCAGGATCACCTCTTGCTGCAGTGTGGGCTGCAAAGGTACTGCCAGAACTTCGTTCTTACGCCAATTGGAGTTGCTGCATCCTGCCAGCGTGATAGCTGTCGCAACAAAACACCAGCGCAAAAAAGGCTTCATTTCCCACTCCCGAATACAAACATTGGGATAACCATCCTGTCATCCGCCTGCTGTGCACAAGGATTCCCGCCCTCGCGATGATCCAAACACCTCTCCCCGCAATGCAGGGAGAGGCCAATCAGTAAACGCTTACTCGGCGTCAGGTGCATCAGTCGCGGCAGTGGTTTCTTCCGCTGGTTTCTGCTCTGTCGCTTCTTTGATGCTCAGGCGTACGCGTCCCTGACGGTCCACTTCCATCACTTTCACTGGAACTTCCTGACCCATCTGCAGGTAATCGGTCACTTTCTCAACGCGCTTATCAGCGATCTGAGAAATATGTACCAGACCTTCTTTACCGCCGCCGATGGCCACGAAGGCACCGAAATCAACGATACGCGTCACTTTACCTTCGTAGATACGGCCGACTTCGATTTCAGCGGTAATCTGCTCGATACGACGAATCGCTTCTTTCGCTTTGTTGCCGTCGGTTGCAGCGATCTTCACGGTGCCATCATCTTCGATTTCGATGGTGGTGCCGGTTTCTTCGGTCAGAGCACGGATAACAGAACCGCCTTTACCGATGACATCTTTGATCTTGTCTGCGCTGATCTTGATGGTGTAAATGCGGGGCGCGAACTCAGAGATTTCCTGACGCGGCGTGCTGATAGCCTGTTCCATCACGCTCAGAATGTGCAGACGCGCGCCCTTAGCCTGATTCAGCGCCACCTGCATGATTTCGCGGGTGATACCTTCAATTTTGATATCCATCTGCAGTGCAGTGATACCGTCGCGGCTACCCGCAACTTTGAAGTCCATATCGCCAAGGTGATCTTCGTCACCCAGGATATCGGACAGAACCACGAAGTTTTCGTCTTCTTTAACCAGACCCATCGCGATACCGGCTACGGCCGCTTTGATTGGTACACCTGCATCCATCAGCGCCAGAGAAGCACCGCACACAGACGCCATTGAAGAAGAACCGTTGGATTCGGTGATTTCAGACACTACGCGAACGGTGTATGGGAACTCTTCCTGCTTAGGCATCACTGCCAGCACACCGCGCTTAGCCAAACGACCGTGACCGATTTCACGACGCTTAGGTGAGCCAACCATACCGGTTTCGCCCACGGAGTACGGAGGGAAGTTATAGTGGAACAGGAAGCTGTCAGTGCGCTCGCCCATCAGCTCGTCCAGGCTCTGTGCATCACGCGCGGTACCCAGGGTAGCGGTAACCAGCGCCTGCGTTTCACCACGAGTGAACAGCGAAGAACCGTGAGTACGTGGCAGTACGCCAGTACGCACGTCCAG
This sequence comes from Pantoea sp. CFCC18177, assembly GCF_059412425.1. Lineage (NCBI taxonomy): Bacteria > Pseudomonadati > Pseudomonadota > Gammaproteobacteria > Enterobacterales > Erwiniaceae > Pantoea > Pantoea sp. CFCC18177. The sequence continues at coordinate 128,988 of NZ_JBNBPL010000007.1, read as the reverse complement.
ACCACGGATCATGTCTTTTTCACGACCATCGATACGCGGCTCACCACGGATGATGCGGCTACGCACAACACTTTTCTCAAGGTCATGAACGATGTCAGCGATTTCAGCCGCATCCAGCGACTCATCTTCCGCTTTTAATGCAGCGATGGTGGCATCTTTAACCACACCAACCTGAGTGTAACGCTCTTGTTTATCAGTGATGCGGTAAGCATCGCTGATACCGGTTTCAGCTAATGCCGCAACACGTGCAATCAACGCATCGTTGGCTGGCTCTGGCTGCCAGTCCCAACGCGGTTTGCCTGCTTCAGCAACCAGTGCGTTAATGTTTTCGATAACAACCTGCTGCTGATCGTGGCCAAACACCACTGCGCCCAGCATCTGATCTTCAGTCAGAATTTCAGCTTCAGATTCAACCATCAGAACCGCGTTCTGCGTACCTGCAACCACCAGGTCCAGACGAGAGGTTTTGATCTCATCAGCGGTTGGGTTCAGAACGTACTGGTCATTGATATAACCAACACGTGCAGCACCGATAGGGCCGTTGAATGGCAGGCCTGACAATGCCAGTGCAGCAGAGGCACCAATCATCGCAACGATATCTGGGTTGACCTGAGGGTTAACGGAAACAACGGTAGCGATAACCTGCACTTCGTTGATGAAACCTTCCGGGAACAGAGGACGAACTGGACGGTCAATCAGACGGGAGATCAGAGTTTCGCCTTCGCTTGGACGGCCTTCACGACGGAAGAAGCTACCCGGGATACGACCAGCAGCGTAAGTACGCTCCTGATAGTTAACCGTCAGCGGGAAGAAATCCTGACCTGGTTTGGTTTTTTTCTGGCCAACAACGGTAACGAATACCGCAGTGTCGTCCATGCTCGCCATTACTGCTGCAGTGGCCTGGCGCGCCATCATGCCGGTTTCCAGCGTGACGGTATGCTGACCATATTGGAATTTGCGTACGATCGGGTTCAGCAAAATTTAAGTCCTTAAATTCGAGGGGCAAGCCCATTTTGGCTCGCCGGGATTTACCGATCTTTAGTTGCATCCTCGCGACTAATGACAATCTTCAACCGCTCTGGCGGTAAAGCCTCTCATTAGCCGCGCGAAACGCTGCAAGCAAAGATCACTCTCAGCAACAATACATGAGTTTGGTACGGATTGCTGCGGATTGCTCGAAAAAAGGGGCCATAAAGGCCCCCTTTTCGCGAAACTCGCACAAATCTGATCGTCAGATGCGGTTTTCTGCATACTGCATGCACTACATCGTTGATCAGATTCTTCAGACTTAGCGACGCAGACCCAGGGTTTCGATCAGGCTGGTGTAGCGAGCAACGTCTTTACGCTTCAGGTAGTCCAGCAGCTTACGACGCTGAGATACCATGCGCAGCAGACCGCGACGGCTGTGGTGGTCTTTCTTGTGCTCAGAGAAGTGACCCTGCAGGTGGTTAATCTGAGCAGTCAGCAGAGCAACCTGAACTTCAGTTGAACCGCTGTCGTTAGCACCACGACCGAATTTAGCAACGATCTCTGCTTTAGCTTCTACGCTTAGAGACATAATAAACTCCAGATAAAAAAATGAATGTATGGGTGCCGATCTCTAATTCAGCAGCCCGCTTTAAAAGCCGCGCTATTCTACTCTTCGCCCGATAGCAACGCAAATGCGTCGTAAAGGCTAAAGCCTGTGTTTCAATTAGGCGGGAAACTCAACCACCAGACGACGCGGTGCGACACGCCCATCATCCGCGATTTCAGCCATACCAATGAATTTGTGACCATCACCTTCCGTGACACGCACCAAACCCTGTTCAGGCGCATTCGCCACCTGGACCGGCATACCTTGTTTGAAAAAGGCAGCCACAGAAGGGAGCAAATTCACGATGGGAAACTCTTCTGCCGGGCTGTCCATCGGTAACAGCAAGGCGTCCAGAGAGGTGTAATCCGGCGTTTCAGTGGCATTAACTGCAGCGGCCATCTCTTGCAGCTGTTCCAGCGTGATCATTCTTTCAATCGGATATCGTGCCACCTGCAAACGGCGCAGCATAATCACATGCGCACCGCAGCCGAGCTTTTCACCCAAATCATCGATGATGGTGCGGATGTAAGTGCCTTTGGAGACATGAATCTCCAGCTCCAGTTCATCGCCTTCCCAGCGAATAAACTGCAGTTCGAATACACGGATGGGGCGTGCTTCACGCGGAACAGTAATGCCTTCGCGCGCATACTCGTACAGCTTACGACCCTGATACTTGAGTGCGGAGAACATGGTCGGCACCTGCATGGTGTCACCACGAAAGCTCTCCAGCGCATCGTCCAACATCGCCTGGTTAAAGGTCACCGGGCGTGTTTCGACGATATTACCATCGGCATCTGAGGTATCCGTGCGCTCACCCAATCGTGCAATCACACGATACCGTTTATCCGAATCGAGCAGAAACTGCGAGAACTTGGTCGCTTCACCGAGACAAACTGGCAACATGCCGGTTGCCAGGGGATCCAGCGCGCCGGTGTGGCCCGCTCGATTAGCATTAAACAGGCGCTTCACTTTCTGCAGAACATCATTAGAGGATGCACCCTGATGCTTATCCAGCAAAAACACACCGTGGACGTCGCGACCGCGACGACGAGGACGACTCATCAGTCCTCCTTGTCATCTTCCGCCGGGCTTTCACCACGACGCTCAACATCACTCTTGATAACGTTGCTGACGAGGTTAGACATGCGCATACCTTCAATCAGTGAGTTGTCATAGAAGAAGGTTAACTCCGGCACGATACGCAGACGCATCGCTTTACCTACCAGAATACGGATATAACCTGAGGCTTCTTTCAGCGCTTTCAGGCCATTTTTTACCGCATCTTCGTCCTGATCATTCAGGAAGGTTACGAACACTTTGGCGTAAGCCAGATCGCGTGACACTTCCACGCCAGAGACGGTCACCATCATGCCAAGACGCGGATCTTTGATTTCGCGCTGCAGGATGATAGCGATTTCTTTTTGCAGTTCCTGAGATACGCGCTGTGGGCGGCCAAATTCTTTTGCCATTTTTCTTTCTCCCAAATAATTCGGGAGGCCAGAGGCCTCCCAAATTGCAACACATCAGATAATAATCAATCGATGGTGCGTTTAATTTCAATCACTTCAAAGACTTCGATCATATCGCCAACACGAACGTCGTTGTAGTTCTTCACGCCGATACCACACTCCATGCCATTACGCACTTCGTTGACATCGTCTTTAAAGCGACGCAGAGATTCCAGCTCGCCTTCGTAAATCACCACGTTGTCGCGCAGAACGCGAATCGGGTTGTGACGTTTGATGTTGCCTTCGGTGACCATACAGCCTGCGATAGCGCCGAACTTCGGTGACTTGAACACGTCGCGTACTGCAGCCAGACCGATAATCTGCTGTTTGAACTCTGGCGCCAACATACCGCTCATTGCCGCTTTAACTTCGTCGATCAGATTATAGATGACGGAGTAGTAACGCAGGTCAACGTTTTCAGCATCAATCACGCGGCGAGCAGAAGCATCAGCACGCACGTTGAAGCCGAGGATGATCGCGTTGGATGCTGCAGCCAGGGTTGCGTCAGTTTCGGTGATACCACCCACGCCTGAACCGATGATGCGTACTTTCACTTCGTCGGTAGAGAGTTTCAGCAGAGAGTCGGAGATCGCTTCCACAGAACCCTGTACGTCGGATTTCAGTACGATGTTCAGCTCGGACACTTCGCCTTCGGTCATGTTGGCGAACATGTTCTCCAACTTCGACTTCTGCTGACGCGCCAGCTTCACTTCGCGGAACTTGCCCTGACGATACAGTGCAACTTCACGTGCTTTCTTCTCATCACGAACCACAGTCGCTTCATCACCTGCTGCTGGCACACCAGACAGACCAAGGATTTCCACTGGAATCGATGGGCCCGCTTCCAGTACTTCGCGACCCAGTTCGTCACGCATCGCACGGACACGGCCGTATTCGAAGCCACAGAGTACGATATCGCCTTTGTTCAGCGTACCTTCACGCACCAGTACGGTAGCAACCGGACCACGACCTTTGTCGAGGAACGATTCGATAACCACACCGCTCGCCATACCTGCACGAATCGCCGTCAGCTCCAGGACTTCAGCCTGCAGCAGAATCGCATTCAGCAGGTCATCAATACCGGTACCGGCTTTCGCAGAGACGTTAACGAACATGTTTTCGCCGCCCCACTCTTCCGGAATGATGCCGTACTGAGTCAGTTCGTTTTTAACGCGATCGGGATCGGCTTCTGGCTTATCGATTTTGTTCACAGCAACCACAACCGGCACCTGCGCCGCTTTTGCGTGCTGGATAGCTTCGATGGTCTGTGGCATCACGCCGTCATCCGCGGCAACAACCAGGATAACGATATCCGTCGCCTGAGCACCACGAGCACGCATAGCGGTAAACGCGGCGTGACCTGGGGTATCCAGGAAGGTGATCATACCGTTGTCAGTTTCAACGTGGTATGCACCGATATGCTGAGTAATACCGCCAGCCTCGCCAGAGGCGACTTTGGTTGAACGGATATAGTCGAGCAGTGACGTTTTACCGTGGTCAACGTGACCCATGATGGTCACGACTGGCGCGCGGCTCTCTTGCGCGGCATCGGTATCACGATCGTCCATTACCGCTTCTTCCAGCTCATTCTCACGGCGCAGGATCACTTTGTGACCCATTTCTTCCGCGACCATCTGAGCCGTTTCCTGGTCGATGACCTGGTTGATGGTCGCCATGGCGCCCATCTTCATCATCGCTTTAACCACCAGAGAGCCTTTGATTGCCATTTTATTGGCCAGCTCAGCAACGGAGATAGTTTCACCGATGATGACATCGCGGTTCACTGCCTGTGCTGGCTTGTTAAAGCCCTGCTGCAGTGAGCTTGGTTTACGGTGCTTGCCACCTTTACCGCCACGTACCTGAGCACGTGCTTCTTCGCGGTCGGTTTTCGCTTCAGAATGTTTGTTGCCTTTCTTCACCGGGCGAGCCGCTTTAGCGGTACGCGTGCGCGCACGGCCAGCTTCAACTTGACGATCGTTCTCGTCTTCAGCCTGACGGGCATGGGTCGAGGTAGTGACGTGATAATCACCTTTATCCTCTTCTTCAGGTTTTTCCCATTCCGCTGCTTTTTCTTCAGCCAGGCGTTTAGCTTCTTCTGCCACGCGACGGGCATCTTGTTCTAGCTTACGACGCGCTTCTTCTTCTGATTTACGTTTCAGTTCAGCCGCTTCGGCTTCACGACGGGCTTTATCAGATTGCGCAGCCTTGGTTACTTCGTCGGTAGGTTGATTAGTCACTTTCTCATTTTCCGCTGCTTCACGCTTAGCCTTGTCAGCGGCTTCGCGCTTGGCTTTATCTTCGGCTTCACGTTGCGCTTTTTGTTCAGCTTCGCGACGGGCTTGTTCTTCCGCCTCGCGACGCGCCTGCTCTTCCGCTTCACGCTGCGCCTCGGCTTCAGCTTCTGCCTGAGCTTGCTCAGACTCTGCATCACCTTTCACGTATGTGCGCTTTTTGCGGACTTCGATTTGCACCGACTTACTTTTACCCCCGGTGACGGGAATATTCAAGGTGCTGCGCGTTTTGCGCTGCAAAGTCAGTTTACTTGAACCGGTCTGACCGTGCTCACGATTCAAATGGGACAGTAAGGTTTCTTTCTCTTGCTGGGATACCGCATCGTTTTCAGACTTGCGGATCCCTGCATCAGCAAATTGCTGTACCAGGCGATCGACCGGAGTCTGAATTTCGGCGGCCAGCGATTTTACGGTTACATCTGTCATGCTGTTCCTTCCTGTTATTACGCGTCATCGCCGAACCAGCAGATATTACGTGCAGCCATGATCAGCGCACCGGCCTTCTCATCATCCAGCCCTTCAATATCTGTCAGATCGTCAACACCTTGCTCAGCGAGATCTTCCAGCGTGCAAACGCCGATAGACGCCAGGCGATACGCCAGCGCACGATCTAAGCCCTCAAGATTCAGAAGATCCTCAGCGGGCTCCTGATTACCAAGGCTCTCTTCTTTCGCTAATGCCAGGGTGGTTAACGCATTTTTTGCTCGTTCACGCAGGGCTTCAATGGTCTCTTCGTCGAGGCCGTCGATTTCCAGCAGCTCGTTGATTGGCACATAAGCCAATTCTTCCAGCGAAGAGAAGCCCTCTTCCACCAGAACGGTGGCGAACTCTTCGTCGATGTCGAGATGTTTGGTGAACATATCGATCGCTGCGTGGGCTTCAGCCTGATGCTTAGCCTGCAGATCATCGACGGTCATCACGTTCAGTTCCCAGCCACTCAGTTGGGAAGCCAGACGCACGTTTTGGCCGTTACGGCCGATCGCTTGAGCCAGATTGCCGGCTTCAACAGCGATATCCATGGTGTGATTGTCTTCATCCACCACGATTGACGCCACATCGGCTGGTGCCATGGCGTTAATGACGAATTGCGCGGGGTTATCGTCCCACAGCACAATATCGATACGCTCGCCACCCAGTTCGCTTGAAACAGCCTGTACACGCGCACCGCGCATACCGACACAAGCACCCACGGGATCGATACGTTTATCGTTGGTCTTCACGGCAATTTTTGCACGTGAGCCCGGATCGCGTGCTGCCGCTTTGATCTCGATAACTTCTTCGCCGATTTCTGGTACTTCAATGCGGAACAGCTCGATCAGCATTTCCGGCTTAGAACGGGTCACAAACAGCTGCGCGCCACGTGCTTCTGGACGCACGGCATACAGCACACCGCGAATACGGTCGCCTGGGCGGAAGTTTTCGCGTGGCAGCATGTCTTCACGACCAATCACAGCTTCAGCATTGCTGCCGAGGTCCAGTGAAATGCTATCGCGGTTCACTTTTTTCACCACGCCGGTGATGATCTCACCTTCGTGCTGACGGAACTGATCAACCACCATCGCGCGCTCAGCTTCGCGCACTTTCTGCACGATAACCTGCTTCGCGGTTTGCGTGGTGATACGGTCGAAGGTCACAGATTCGATCTGATCTTCAACGTATTCGCCCAGATTGAACGCTTCATCTTCGAAGCGAGCGGCATCCAGCGTAATCTCACGGGTCGGCTGAGTGACTTCTTCAACAATCTGCCAGCGACGGAAAGTATCGAAATCGCCGCTGCGGCGGTCGATGCTGACGCGCACTTCGATCTCTTGCTCATACTTCTTTTTGGTCGCAGTGGCCAAAGCGCTCTCCAGCGCTTCGAAGATTTTCTCACGCGGCAGGGCTTTTTCGTTAGAAACGGCTTCTACTACAGCTAAGATCTCTTTGTTCATCCTGGTTAGCCTCAATCCGGACTTTTAAAAGTGGGGGACCAGGTTCGCTTTCTGAATGTTGCTCAGCGCGAACACTTCATCGTTACCCTCAACGGTCACCGTGATCATCTCGCCTTCAACAGACTTGATGATGCCCTGCCATTTACGGCGGTTCTGTACGGCCATACGCAGTACCACGCTCACTTCATCACCGACGAAACGAGTATAGTGTTCAGCAGTGAAAAGAGGACGCTCGAGACCTGGCGAGGAAACTTCAAGGTTGTAAGCGACAGTAATCGGATCTTCCACGTCCATTACCGCGCTGACCTGGTGGCTAACATCGGCACAATCATCAACATTGATACCGTCTTCACTATCAATATAGATGCGCAAAGTCGATGTGCGACCGCGAACGAATTCGATACCGACCAATTCGTAGCCAAGCGCTTCTACTGGAGCGGTGATCAAATCAGTCAATTTTTGCTCTAATGTGGACAAGCCCACCCCCAAGACATAAAAAAAGGGCCTATAGCCCAGTGTTGCGATTCCTGATAACAAAAAACCCCGAATATTCGGGGCTTTTTGTGACTGGACCCTGTACGCCGCATGGCGGCTTCGGCACACAATCCAAAAGAATTTTTTTCAAAAACTCACTGAGGATGCGTCCGTCGATGCATACAGTATATTTGAAAAAGAACTCTAAGGGAAAGTGGTTGCGGGGGCCGGATTTGAACCGACGACCTTCGGGTTATGAGCCCGACGAGCTACCAGGCTGCTCCACCCCGCGTCCGAAAACGTGGCGAATATTACGCCGATCTTGCGAAAAAAGCAAGTTTTACTGAGATTTGGTACCGAGGACGGGACTTGAACCCGTAAGCCCTTTCGAGCACTACCACCTCAAGGTAGCGTGTCTACCAATTTCACCACCTCGGTACTGCACTGACTGCGACGTTGTATTGCCGCTTTAAGCGTTGACGATGTTACTGTGGGATGTCATTGCCCGGCGTGGCCGGTTTAGCTGGCTGAGTCTGTTGTTGAGACTGAGCCGGCGCAGTGAGGTTTTCCCACTCGCTCCCTTTAGAAGACTTGTTGGTGTTCAGATTGCCCAGAACCAGACTGATAATGAAGAACAGGGTCGCCAGCACAGCGGTCATACGAGTCATAAAGTTACCAGACCCGGTTGAACCGAACAGTGTACCAGAGGCGCCTGCACCGAATGAGGCTCCCATATCAGCGCCTTTGCCTTGCTGCAGCATGATCAGACCCACGAGGCCAATCGCTACAATAAGGAAAACAACTAACAGAGCTTCGTACATAATCAACCTGATTCCTTGCGCGTTATCTGCACAGTTAAAGCTTCACCAATATTGACGGGGAGTATCGTCATCACCCATCAGAAGCGGGTGTGAATACTAACCAATGGTGCATACCTCTGCAAGTGCAATTTACACGAACTTTATTGATTGCGGAAAAAAGCGCCATCGTGGTGATTTTACAGGCGGAATGGTCGCAGCCTCTCCGCCTGGCGTGGCGTTATACGGCTTTCACCGCATCGGCAATTTTGTGCGCGAGTTCAGTCACCAGCTTCTCGTCTTCACCTTCCACCATCACGCGAATCAGTGGCTCAGTGCCCGATTTACGCAGCAGCACGCGCCCTCTTCCCGCCAGCGTCTTTTCTACTTCCGCTGTCACGGCTTTCACGCTGTCACTCTCCAGAGGATCATGGCTGCCAGTGAAACGCACATTGACCAGCACCTGAGGCAACATTTTCATCCCACTGCACAGATCGTGCAAACTCATGTGATTGCGTACAATCGCAGTGAGTACTTGCAAACTTGCCACGATCCCATCGCCAGTGCTGATTTTGTCGAGCAAAATCACATGCCCGGAGTTTTCAGCGCCCATGCGCCAGCCCTTCTCCTGCATTTTCTCCAGCACGTAGCGGTCACCGACTTTGGCACGGGTAAAGGGAATACCTAACTGCTTCAACGCCAGTTCCAGACCCATGTTGCTCATCAACGTGCCCACTACACCGCCGCGCAGCTGACCCTGACGCAGTGCCTCGCGTGCAATGATGTAGAGGATCTGGTCGCCATCGACCTTCTCACCCAAATGGTCAACCATCATGATACGGTCACCATCACCGTCATAGGCCAGACCGAGATCGGCCTTCTCATCCAGCACACGCTGTTGCAGCATACGCAGATCGGTGGCACCGCACTCTTTGTTAATGTTCATGCCATCAGGCTGCACGCCGATGGCAATCACTTTGGCACCCAGTTCACGCAACACGTTTGGTGCGATGTGGTAAGTCGCCCCATTGGCGCAGTCCACCACAATCTTCAAACTGTTGAGGCTCAGCTCACTGGGGAAAGTGCCTTTGCAGAACTCAATGTAGCGACCAGCAGCATCGACAATGCGGCTCGCACGACCCAGTTCGGCTGATTCCACGCAGGTCAGTGGCTTCTCAAGTTCCAGCTCAATGGCTTCTTCGACTTCATCCGGCAGTTTGGTGCCTTCAGCAGAGAAGAATTTAATGCCGTTGTCATCGAACGGGTTATGCGATGCCGAAATCACAATGCCGGCCTCAGCACGGAAAGTTCGCGTCAGATAAGCAATGGCGGGGGTTGGCATTGGGCCGGTAAAGGCCGCAGACAGGCCTGCCGCGGCAAGTCCCGCTTCCAACGCGGACTCCAGCATATAACCGGAAATACGCGTGTCTTTACCTATCAATACTTTCTTAGAGCCAGAACGTGCCAGCACTTTACCGGCCGCGAAGCCCAGCTTCAGTACAAAGTCAGGTGTAATAGGCGCTTCGCCTACTTTGCCACGGATACCATCTGTACCGAAATATTTACGATTACTCATGCCTTTATCCTTTTGCTCTCCGTGTCGCTTCGACGACGCGCATCGCCTCGACAGTCTCTTTCACATCATGAACGCGAATAATTTGTGCCCCCTGCATCGCAGCAATCACCGCACAGCTCAGGCTACCGGTCAGGCGCTGCGCCGGACCGACATTTAACAACTGGCCAATCATCGACTTACGCGACATCCCCACCAACAGCGGCAAACCAAAGTGGTGGAAATGGCTAAGTTCGGCCAGCAGTTGATAATTGTGGTTGAGATTCTTACCGAAACCGAAGCCAGGGTCGAGTAGCAGATTTTCTTTTTTAATGCCTGCGGCCTCACAGCGCGCAATCTGCTCAGTGAAGTAAGCGTCCACTTCACTCACGATATCGTTATATTCCGGTGCCTGCTGCATAGTCCGCGGCTCACCCTGCATGTGCATCAGGCACACCGGCAGCCCGGTCTCTGCCGCAGCAGCCAATGCACCCGGCTCAGAGAGTGAACGAATGTCATTAATGATGTGAGCACCCACTCGCGCAGATTCACGGATAACTTCTGGTTTAGAGGTATCAACCGAGATCCAGACCTCGAAGCGCTGGGCAATGGCCTCCACTACCGGAATCACACGTGCCAGTTCTTCCTCAACACTCACCTCATCCGCACCTGGTCGCGTTGATTCGCCGCCCACATCGATAATGGTGGCACCGGCATTCACCATTTCATTGGTATGCGTCAGCGCGTCCACCAGCGTGTTATGCGTTCCACCATCAGAAAAAGAGTCCGGCGTGACATTCAAAATACCCATCACATGGGGAAACGACAGATCGAGATGGGAATCACGGGCGTACAACTTCATGGCGGAAATCTCCTTGGGAATCACTAAATGTAAAAAACCCCGGACCGGCCGGGGTTTTTGCTGAGGTTAAACGCCTCTTATTTGTCGAGCTGCTCTGACATGGTATTGCCTGGATTCGGCGTACGCGGTTCATCAACCGGACGTGGCGCCTTTGGCGTACCATTGTTGTCTGAAGAGCTGCTGCTGCCGGAGTCATCCCAACCCGCAGGTGGACGAACTTCACGGCGCGCCATCAGGTCATCGATCTGCGGTGCGTCAATGGTTTCATACTTCATCAGCGCATCTTTCATCGCATGAAGGATATCCATATTCTCACCCAACAGAACGCGAGCACGCTGGTAGTTGCTGTCGATCAGGTGTTTAACTTCCTGGTCGATGATACGCGCTGTTTCATCAGACATGTGTTTAGCCTTCGCCACTGAACGGCCCAGGAACACTTCGCCTTCTTCTTCAGCGTACAGCAACGGACCCAATTTCTCGTTGAAGCCCCACTGCGTGACCATGTTGCGTGCCAGGTTGGTCGCCACTTTGATGTCGTTAGACGCACCGGTAGAGACGTGCTCTGCACCATAGATGATCTCTTCAGCAAGACGACCACCGTACAGCGTAGAGATCTGGCTTTCCAGTTTCTGACGGCTGGCGCTGATTGCGTCACCTTCAGGCAGGAAGAAGGTCACACCCAAAGCACGGCCGCGAGGAATAATGGTCACTTTGTGCACCGGATCGTGTTCCGGTACCAGACGACCAATGATCGCATGGCCAGCTTCATGGTAAGCGGTTGATTCTTTTTGCGCTTCCGTCATCACCATGGAGCGACGTTCCGCACCCATCATGATTTTGTCTTTCGCTTTTTCAAACTCAACCATCGAGACCACACGCTTGTTGCCACGTGCAGCAAACAGCGCTGCTTCGTTGACGAGGTTAGCGAGGTCAGCACCCGAGAAGCCCGGCGTACCACGTGCGATGATGGCTGCATCAATATCGGTTGCCAGTGGCACACGACGCATATGCACTTTCAAAATCTGTTCACGACCGCGAACGTCTGGCAGACCGACTACAACCTGACGGTCAAAACGACCTGGACGCAGCAGCGCAGGGTCAAGTACGTCTGGACGGTTAGTTGCCGCGATCACGATGATGCCTTCATTACCTTCGAAGCCATCCATTTCGACCAGCATTTGGTTCAGTGTCTGCTCACGTTCATCGTGACCACCGCCCAAACCGGCACCACGCTGACGGCCTACCGCATCGATTTCATCGATGAAGATAATACACGGCGCCGCTTTCTTCGCTTGTTCGAACATGTCACGCACACGAGATGCACCGACACCGACAAACATTTCGACGAAGTCAGAACCAGAAATGGTAAAGAAAGGTACTTTCGCTTCGCCAGCGATCGCTTTCGCCAGCAACGTTTTACCAGTACCCGGTGGGCCCACCATCAAGACGCCTTTCGGAATCTTACCACCCAGTTTCTGGAAGCGGCTTGGCTCACGCAGATATTCAACCAGCTCACCGACTTCTTCTTTCGCTTCATCACAACCTGCGACATCAGCAAAAGTGGTCTTGATCTGGTCTTCGGTCAGCATGCGGGCTTTACTCTTGCCAAAGGACATCGCGCCTTTGCCACCGCCGCCCTGCATCTGCCGCATAAAGAAGATCCAAACACCAATCAACAGCAGCATTGGGAACCAGGAGATGAAGATGGAAGCCAGCAGGCTTGGCTCTTCTGGTGGTTCGCCAATCACTTTGACGTTTTTGGTCAAGAGGTTATCAAGCAACTTAGGATCGTTGACAGGAATGTAAGTCGTATATTTATTACTGTCTTTTTTGACAACGTTAATCTCACGCCCGTTAATACGTGCCTCGCGGACCTGATCCTGGTTCACTTCCGACAGGAAGGTTGAATAATCAACCCTACGGCCATTCGACTCGCTGGGCCCAAAGCTCTGGAAGACAGACATCAGCACGACCGCGATGACTAACCAGAGAATCAGGTTTTTCGCCATGTCACTCAAGGGATTAACCTCATATTACAACGGTGTTAACAGACAGCGTAGGGTACTATATATCCTTCAGACCTGGAATCGCGGCGCTGATGATTTTACTGCTTTCCACTGAAACTCAGAATTACACATCAGAGTAAACGCAGTTCGCCTTGCTTTGATTCCAGCACCGAGGGCTATAGTTTGCGCCCTGTCGCCACAATATACACTTCACGTGAACGTAAACGAGAAGCGTCTGGCTTACGAATTTTCACTTTCGTAAATAGGGAGCGAATTTCCCGCAGGTATTCCTCGAAGCCATCTCCCTGAAACACTTTCACTACAAAACTGCCGCCAGGTGCCAGGATATCTCGACACATTTCCAGCGCCAACTCTACCAAATACATTGATCGTGGAATATCAACCGCAGGTGTACCGCTCATGTTCGGTGCCATGTCAGACATGACAACTTGCACCTTTTGGTCACCGACACGTTCCAGCAAAGCGTTTAACACCGCTTCTTCACGAAAATCACCCTGCAAAAAATCGACACCGACGATAGGGTCCATCGGCAGCAAATCGCAGGCAATGATACGACCATTCGATCCAATCTGTTGTACCGCATATTGCGACCAACCGCCGGGTGCAGCACCTAGATCTACCACTGTCATGCCGGGTTTGAAAAGCTTGTCACCCTGCTGAATTTCATCAAGTTTAAACCAGGCGCGCGAACGCAACCCCTTTTTCTGTGCCTGCAGCACATATTTATCGCTAAAGTGTTCCTGTAGCCAGCGACTGGAACTGGCCGAACGCTTTTTACCCGTCATAATTTTTCCAGTTAAATCTTCATCGTAGCGATAAATCAGTCCGCAATGGGTTGCGTTGATTTGGCGATATACACGAGATGGCGGTAGAATGAACCGTTTTCAATCCCTGAGTAAGTAAAAAATACGATGAATCTGAGTACCAAACAAAAACAGCACCTGAAAGGCCTGGCCCATCCCCTTAAGCCCGTTGTCATGCTGGGCGGTAATGGCCTGACCGAAGGCGTGCTCGCCGAAATCGAACTGGCGCTCGAGCATCACGAATTGATCAAGGTAAAAATTGCCTCGGAAGATCGTGAGACCAAGCAGCTGATCGTTGACGCAATCGTACGTGAAACTAAAGCGTGTAACGTACAGGTCATCGGCAATACGCTGGTGCTGTATCGCCCTGCAAAAGAGCGCAAAATTACTCTGCCACGTTAATGAAGCCGTAAGGCTGCCATAACGGGCAGAGAAAGTGCCATGCTCCTGCATGGGATAAAAGGCCGCGATGCGGCCTTTTTCCTTTCTTTACAATATGCGGCTACACATTTCAAAGCGTAGCAATATCTTAAAGGTATTCCACCTTTAAGACTTCATATTCCACATCGCCACCCGGTGTCTTCACGATCGCGACGTCATCCGCTTCTTTTCCCACCAAACCCCGCGCCATTGGCGAGTTCACTGAGATGAGATTCTGCTTAAAGTCAGCCTCGTCATCACCCACGATGCGGTAGGTAAATTCTTCGTCGGTATCGACATTCAACACCGTGACCGTCGCACCGAAAATCACACGGCCGGTTTTTGGCATGGCAGTCACATCAATGACCTGTGCATTAGAGAGTTTGGCTTCAATCTCCTGAATGCGCCCTTCACAAAAGCCCTGCTCTTCGCGTGCTGCGTGGTATTCGGCATTCTCTTTCAAATCGCCGTGCTCACGGGCTTCGGCGATGGAGGCGATAATGCGCGGACGCTTAACGGACTTCAGTTCGTTCAGCTCTTCGCGCAGCTTCTCAGCGCCTTTCAACGTCATCGGAATCTGATTCATTTTGGCTCCTCGTCATCTGTCCTGGTTAACGGCGTCATCCTGACCGGTGACAGCAGAAAACAGCTTCTGCGGCGCGTTACCTCTTTTCACAAGCAAAAGAAGCCTGACCCGGAAAGCTTTCCGGGTCAGGTTCGGTTTTGCATTTTGATACGTATTTTACCCCAGAGTTCCCTGTGGGTCATCGTTTACTTTGCACCGCCTCGGGACGTAGTATTGACGCCTTCACCCGCTAGTTACCGCGAGATTATGCGATTTTCACGACTTGTTACCGGATTAACCTGTGCGTTTATGCTGCAGGCACAAGCAGCCCCCGTTGAAGAATACATGCAGTATTTGCCAGACGGCGCAAACCTGGCGCTGATGGTACAAAAAGTGGGCGCATCAACCCCGATAATCGACTATCACGGCAAACAGATGGCACTGCCAGCCAGTACCATGAAGGTGATTACCGCGCTGGCCGCATTGCTGGAACTGGGACCGGACTTCCGTTTCCAGACCACCATGGAAACCAAAGGCGCGGTCAGTGATGGCACGCTTAATGGCGATTTAGTCGCGCGTTTTGGCGGCGATCCGACGCTCAGTCGACAGGATCTGCGCAACATGGTCGCTGCGCTGAAAAAACAGGGCATTAACCATATTAAAGGCAATCTGGTCATCGATACGTCGGTGTTTGCCAGCCACGATATGGCACCTGGTTGGCCGTGGAATGACCTGACGCAGTGCTTCAGTGCCCCGCCAGGCGCCGCGATTGTCGATAAAAACTGCTTCTCGGTCTCGCTCTACAGCGCCAATACGCCGGGCGAAAATGCCTTTGTACGTATCGCTTCTTATTACCCGGCACACATGTTTAGCCAGGTGCGCACCATCGGCCGTAACAGCGGTGATGGGCAGTACTGTGAGCTGGACGTGGTGCCTGGCGAGCTTAATCGCTATACCCTGACAGGTTGTATGCGTCAGCGTGCCGAGCCACTGCCGTTGGCCTTCGCCGTGCAGGATGGAGCCGCATGGGCAGGAGAAATCCTCAAGGCTGAGCTGCGTGCCGCGGATATCGATTACAGCGGCCATTTAGTTCGACAGCCGTTGGTCACCGCACCCGGTACCGTGCTGGCGTCAACGCAATCTGCACCGCTGCACAATCTGTTGCACACCATGCTGAAGAAATCAGACAACATGATTGCCGATACCGTGTTCCGCACTATTGGGCATCACTATTTCAACGTTCCTGGCACCTTCCGCGCCGGTTCTGATGCGGTACGCCGTATCCTGCGCGAAAAAGCCGGCGTTGATCTGGGCAACAGTATTCAGGTCGATGGTTCGGGTTTATCGCGTCACGATTTGATCGCGCCCGACACCATGATGCAGGTGTTGCAGTACATCGCGAAAAACGATTCGACGCTGAACTATATTTCGATGCTGCCACTGGCAGGCTACGACGGCACCCTGCAGTATCGCGGTGGTTTGCATGAAGCGGGGCTGGATGGCAAAGTCTCAGCCAAAACCGGTTCGCTACAGGGCGTCTATAATCTGGCTGGATTTATTACCACCTCCAGCGGTGCACGCGTGGCCTTTGTGCAGTATCTTTCTGGCTATGCCGTGCCGCCGGAAGATCAGAAAACGCGGCGCATTCCTCTGGTACGCTTTGAAAGCCGCCTCTACTCGGATATCAACAAAAACAACTAATGAAACTGCTGATTGTTGAAGATGACGCGCTGTTGCAATCGGGCCTGGCTCAGGCCCTTAGCGCACAAGGATACGCCGTTGACTGCGCCAGTACGGCGGCAGAAAGCAACGCGTTTCTCCGCAGTGGCCAGTACAGCCTGATCGTGTTGGATCTGGGTTTGCCGGATCGCGATGGTGCCACACTGCTGCGGCAATGGCGGCGCGAAGGCATCAATGTACCGGTGCTGATCCTCACCGCCCGCGACGCGCTAGAAGATCGGGTTGATGGCCTGGATGCCGGTGCCGATGATTACCTGGTGAAACCTTTTGCCCTGGTGGAGTTGCAGGCGCGCGTACGTGCGCTGATTCGTCGCTTCCAGGGGCACAGTGACAACCTGCTGCAACAGGGGGATCTCACTCTGAACCTCAGTTCACAACAAGTGCTGCTGGAAGAACGTCCTCTGGAGATCACGCCAAAAGAGTTCGCGCTGCTGACCCGTTTATTGATGCGCGTGGGTCAAAACGTGCATCGTGAAACACTGCAACAGGATCTTTACAGCTGGAATGACGATCCCGGATCCAACACTCTGGAAGTTCACATTCACAATTTACGTCGCAAACTCGGGAAAGATCGTATTAAAACCGTACGCGGCGTGGGTTACCGTCTGGAAGTGCGCGAATGAATAGCATGCGTCAGCGGTTACTGATTATGCTGGCGCTGATTCTCCTCACCTGCCAGGTGATGAGCGCCATCTGGTTGTGGCATGAGAGCCGTGAACAAATCAGCTTCCTGGTGAATGAAACCCTCTCAGCGCAGGCGCGTAACGACCGCGTCGAGAACGAAATCCGCGAAGCCATTGCCTCGCTGCTGTTGCCCTCGCTGGTGATGATTGCGCTGACGCTGCTGCTCTCGTTCTGGGCCATCAACTGGATTATTCGCCCGCTGCGTTTGCTGCAGGACAGTCTCGCCCATCGATCTGCCGATAATCTCACGCCGCTGCCCATCTATTCCGAGATGGATGAGATCGTTGCGGTGACCTCATCGATCAATCAGCTGTTCTCACGGCTGGATCACACGCTCCAGCAGGAGCGGCTGTTTACCGCCGATGCCGCACATGAACTGCGCACGCCCCTGGCGGGTTTACGCCTCCATCTGGAGTTGTTGCATCAGCAGAAGGTGCCACAAAGTGACATGCTGATTGAGCGCATCGACCAACTGATGCACACCGTTGAACAGTTGCTGATGCTGTCACGCGCCGGACAGGCGCTGGCCAGTGGCCACTATCAGCAGTTGCAGTGGCAAAAAGACATTATGCAGCCGCTGCAACCCGAAATGGCCGAGCTGTATGAGCAGCGTCAGCAAACTCTGCTCTGGCCGCAAGGCAAAGATATTCCGCAGCAGGGAGAAGCCGTGTTGCTGCGCCTGATGTTGCGTAATTTGCTGGAAAACGCTTCGCGCTACAGCCCGGAGGGCAGCGAGGTTAAGGTGAAAATGCAGCAAGACAAGCAGCAGGTGATTATCGAAGTCTGGGATCAGGGGCCGGGTATTGATGCCGATGCGGCGGAAGAGTTGACGCAGGCATTTCGTCGTCGCGACCAGCGCTATGGCGGCAGCGGCCTGGGCCTGAATATCGTGTTGCGTATCGTGCAGATGCACCGTGGCAGACTGGAGTTGGTGAATCGTCAAGACAGCAGCGGGCTGATTGCCCGCTGCTATTTACCGCATCAACTGCTTTAGAAGTGGGTATTCAGGCCGACGTAATAGGTACGGCCTGATTCGTTGTAGGTATTGGCACCCGCACCGTACAGGTAAGCGCCTGTGGTGGCGTTACCGGTGGTTTGCGCATTACCTTCGCGGAAGTGACGCTTATCAAACAGGTTGTCGATACCCAAGGTTACGCTGGCGTACTTGTTGATATCGTAAGTGCCGCTCAAGCCGATGATCGAGTAAGGCGCGACTTTATCGGTTGCACTGCCCGTCACCGGTTGACCTTTGTAGTCATACTGCTTCGGCGTCTGCGTACCGTACCAGGTCAGGGTGGTTTGCAGCGACAGATCCTGCGTGGCTTGCCAGCTCAGCGTCGAGTTCAGGGTGTATTCCGGGATCACCGACAGACGATCGCCGGTTTCCTTGTTTTTACTCTGTAGCATGTAGGTGAAGTTGTTATTCCACATCACGCTATCAGAGAACGGCACGTTAACGGTACCTTCCAGCCCTTCGACCACCGCTTTCGGCACGTTTTCCCATTTGTAGATATCCGTGGTGCCGTTCGAGGCTTTACCCACTGGCGCGTAACCCGCTTCAATCTTGTTGCGGTAATCGTTACGGAACCAGGTCAGACCGGCTTGATAACCTTCGTGTTTCCACTCCAGCCCAATTTCTTTGTTGAAACTGTTTTCGGCTTTCAGGTCTGGGTTACCCTGCAAATAACAGGCACCGGTACTGGCTGCACAACCCTGACCGTTGCTGTATAGCAGGTAGTTCGGGTTGGTCTGGTACAAGCTTGGCGCTTTGTACGCCAGGCCAGCACCCATCTTCAGCGTGAAGTCATCACCTAAACCTTGCGACAGGTTCAGAGACGGGCTCCAGTTATTGCCGACGATCGAGTGATGATCGAAGCGCAGGCTTGGCGTCAGCATAGTGCTGTCGGTCAGCTCCATGTTGTCTTCTGCAAACAGCGAGAAGATTTCCGCCTGCGAATATGGGCTACGGCCGGTATTCGACACGCCCGGCACGGAGCCATAGCTCGCCGCCTGGGTAGTGGAAGAAGGATCTTTCATGCTTTGCTGGTTCCATTCGGTACCCAGCGTGGCAGTCTGATTAATCAACCACTCGAATGGAATGCTGACTTCACTGTGCAGCAAGATGTCGTCTAACTGAATGGTATTGAAACCATCGTTAGAGAAGATGCCCTCGGTGCCGCCCGCCAGACCTTCGTTAATGCGGGTGTTACGGGTTTTCTCGTAACGCGCATAGGTATTGGTGCTGACACCGTTATCCCACGCACCCGTCCATTTCAACGAGATATTCTGACGATACAGGCGGTTGGTTTCATCGCCGTACAGGCTCTTCACCAGCGCGCTGGTGTTGGTGTTTTGGGTATCGCCCGCGTACAGGTTGCCCTGACGGCTATAACCCGCTTGCAGCTCCAGGGTTTGCATCGGAGCAAACGTCCAGCTCAGCAAGGCGTTGATATCTTTGTTCACCGACCCTTCACGGCCCGATGGATAGCTACCCGCATACGAACCGGTACGATCGGCAGCGTGGCCTTCGTTGATGTCGTAGGCATCGGCCTGAGTTTTGGCTAAGCCACCGTACAGACGGAAGTTAACATCGTCACCCAGCGGCCCTTCAAGGCTGAAGTTAGTGCGCTTGGTTGACCCTTCCGATTTATGTTCCGGCGCATTGAGGTAGGTATTCCAGGAACCGTGCCACTGCTGGTCGTTATTTTTTTTGGTGATGATATTCACCACGCCACCCGCAGCGCCGTTACCGTAGCGCACCGCAGCCGGACCGCGAATCACGTCAATGTGGTCGATCATCTCCGGTGGCACCCAGTTGGTGTCACCGCGCGTATCACGCTCGCCACGCCAGCCTAAACGCACCGAGTTGCGGCTGGTGATCGGCATGCCATCCACCATAATCAGGGTGTTTTCCGGGCCCATGCCGCGAATATCAATCTGACGATTGTTACCGCGCTGGCCGCTGGTGGAGTTACCGGTGAGGTTCACGCCTGGCATGGTACGAATGATTTCTGAAACATCACGCGCCGGGGGATGCTTTTTAATTTCATCGGCGGTGATGGTCGACACGCCGGGTGCCTGCAGGTTTTGCTGCTGGGCCGTCACCATTAAGGTGCCGCCGTTCATGGATTCGGCGTCGGCGGTAGATTGGCTGCTGGTCGTCTTGCTGGAAGTGTCTGCTGCCCAGGCGCTGCCGGAGAGCAGTGAGGCGCTGAGCCCCAGTTCAATCAAAATAGCTAATGATAGTTTTGAGTAACGCGTCATTTTTTTCATTCCTGGATGGCCAGTAGCAACATCGTTGGATGCTTGGCTGGCGAGCCGGTGAGAATATCCCTGTCCTAATCGCGCCGAGTTCCAGTCCTGGCAGTGCTATCCGTGGCATAACCTTCCAGGAAGGAAAGAGCCAGGCGGAACGCGCGTGCTCTTTTTGAGCGGAAACACCCTATTGCAAATGCAAATAGTTATCAATAGTATTAATTATTAATCTTATGTAAATCTTCCCCTACACAGTAACTGGCAGCCCCTATGACCTGGCGAAATGATGTAACCGGTAGCGAAGCCTGGTGGCAGGAGCAACAATCTCAAGGTATTCCACGTATCGAGCCACAACCGGATGGCACCTGTCTGGTGACCTTCTTCTGGCGCGACCCGCAAGGCAGTGAAAAAGCATCGGGGACCCAGCGCGTGTGGATCAACATCACCGGCGTGACCGATCATCACCAAAAGCGACCACCGCAATCACTGGTACGCGTGACAGACACGGATGTGTGGTACTGGCAAACCACCCTTCCAGCAAACTGGCGCGGCAGCTACTGCCTGATGCCCGATGAGCATGCCACGGATTTCTCCGGCGAAGCCGACATGTACAACCTGCGCAACTGGTGGCGGGAAAAATTCCCCACGGCGAAGGCCGATCCGCTGAATAAACTGCGTGGCTGGGCGGGTGGACGCGGAATGGGCGTTTCTCCGCTGCACTTGCCGCAGGCACCCAATCAGCAAATCTGGCAATCGGTGGACGATGGCAGCGCGCCTGAGATATCTCTGCAGCAATATCAGTGGGATAGCGCACTGTTAGGCAACAGCCGTAAGGTCTGGATTTACACAACCGGCGCGTCAGAGCCCGCACAACGCCCGCTGGCGATCCTGCTGGATGGGCAATTCTGGGCCAACCAAATGCCGATTGCTGGCCCGCTGCAGCAGCTCACAGACAGCGGCAAATTGCCCGCCGCGGTCTATCTGTTTATCGACATCATTGACCGCGAACACCGCAGCCGGGAATTGCCCTGCAACCCGCAATTCTGGCAGGCCATGCAGCAGGAGTTACTGCCACAGGTCGCGGCATGGGCGCCGTATCGCCAGCAGGCAGACAGCACGCTGGTGGCCGGACAAAGCTTCGGTGGGCTGGCATCGGTTTTCGCCGCCCTGCATTTCCCGGAGACTTTCGGCAACGCGCTGAGCCTCTCCGGGTCGTTCTGGTGGCCGGAACGTGGCAATCCGCACGGCTGGCTGTTACAGGCATTAGATGGCGGCTTAGCGCCTCAATACCCGCTGCGTTTCTGGCTGGAAGCCGGCAAACGAGAAGGCCTGATTCTGCAAGCCAATCAACAATTAGAACAACAACTTACTGCTGCCGGTTACCAGGTGAATTACCAACCGGTTGAGGGTGGTCACGACGCGCTATGTTGGCGCGGTGGGCTGCTCGACGGTCTGCAAGCTCTGTGGCGCAATCCGACTTAAATTTCCTCACTTAGGACGCAAACCGGAGCAACGATGTCTGAATCTCTGATGAACAAAACCATGACTGACCAACACACTCTGCCGCTGGTGGCGGCACAGCCCGGCATCTGGATTGCCGATCAGCTGACCCAACACCACAACGCCTATGCCGTGGCGCACTTTGTTGAATTACAGGGTGCGATTAACAGCGCCTTGTTAGCACAAGCCATCGTGGCAGGCATGCAGGAAGCCGATACGCTCAACATGGCGTTTGGTGAAGTCGAGGGGGAAGCACTGCAATGGGCACAGCCGCAAACGTTCAGCGCACCGCAGATTGTGGATTTGCGCGATGAAGCCGATGCTGCCGCCAAAGCCCGCGCATTAATGCGTGAAGATATGAACGGTGATTTACGCGTGTTGAGCGGGGCTAAACTGTGGCATCACTGCCTTTATCGCATTGGCGATCAGCACTGGTTCTGGTATCAGCGCTACCATCATTTGGTGGTGGATGGTTTCAGCTTTACCGCCATCACGCGCCGCATTGCCAACCTCTACAGCGCCGCCGTTCAGCAACAGGATGCCGAACCCACCCCGTTTATTCCGTTTAGCGAAGTGGTGGAAGAGTATCAGCGCTATCAGGAATCCTCATCCTTCACGCGTGACCGCGATTTCTGGCGGGAAAAAGGGGCCGCACTGCCCTCACCCGCTTCCCTGTCGCCGTTACCACTGGCCGGGCAAAGCGCCACCACCGATATCCTGCGTCATAGCGTCACGCTCGATCGCGCCACGTTTCAGACCTTGATCAACCAGCATCCGCAATCCAGCGCCGCTGATTTAGCCTTTGCCCTGGTTGCGCTGTGGCTCGCGCGACTCAGTGGTCAGAACGACTTCGCCGCCGGCTTCATCTTTATGCGACGCATTGGTTCTGCCGCACTGTGCGCTACGGGCCCGGTGATCAATGTGCTGCCGATGGCGGTGCACTACGATCCCACTCAACCGATCTCTGCGCTGGCAGCGCAGCTGGCGGGTGAAGTGAAGAAAATGCGCCGCCACCAGCGCTATGATGCCGAACAGGTACAGCGTGACCTCGGCCGATTGGGCGATGGCGATCCGCTGTACGGCCCAGTGATCAACCTCAAGATGTTTGATTACCAACTCGATTTTGCCGGCGTTGAGGGGATAACGCATCAGTTGGCCTCTGGCCCGGTACGCGATCTGGAGATCGCTATCTATATCAGTGAACAGGGTGAACTGACGCTGGAGCTGCTGGCCAATGCGCAACGTTACAGCGAATCCACGCTGCACCGTCATACCAGCCGCTTTGACCTGCTGCTGAAGCAGCTTGCCGAGCAACCGCAGCGCCCGTTGGGTGAACTTGATCTGCTGACCGTCGAAGAACATGCGCAAATTGCTGGCATCAACCAGACGGCACATCCTGTCCCCGCAGAAACCCTGGCTTCGTTGCTGGCACAACAGGTTGAGCGCACGCCGGATGCACCGGCGTTGGCGGATGCCGTGCATCAACTTAGCTACCGCGAAATGCAGCAGCAACTGTTCGCGCTGGCAGACGATCTGCGTGCCGCCGGTGTACAGCGCGGCGATATCGTGGCGGTGGCACTGCCGCGTTCGGTGCAGCTTTCATTGGCGCTTCAGGCAATTGTTTCGCTGGGTGCGGCCTATCTGCCACTTGATACCGGCTATCCTGACGAACGTTTACAGCTGATGCTGGAAGACGCCGCACCGAAAACCTTGATCACCTCAGCGGAACTCAGCGCACGTTTCCAGGCCATCGCCACGGTTAACCAGCTGCATTTTGATGCGCTCTACGCCCACACGGATGCTCCGCAACCTGCCAGTGCGCCGACACCGCAGGATGGGGCTTACATCATCTACACCTCCGGTTCAACGGGCCGTCCAAAAGGCGTACTGGTGGGGCATGAGGCCATCGTCAATCGCCTGTTGTGGATGCAGGATTGCTACCCGCTGCAAGCCGACGACGTAGTGCTACAGAAAACGCCGAGTAGCTTTGATGTCTCCGTATGGGAGTTCTTCTGGCCGCTGCTGGTCGGCGCGCAGTTGGTGATGGCTCCGCCGGAGGCGCACCGCGATCCTGAAGCGCTGCAGCAACTGTTTGCCCGCTACAAAGTCACCACCACGCATTTCGTACCCTCGATGCTGACGGCCTTTGTCGCGGCCCTGGATACACCGGCCGCCATCGCCTGCTGCACCAGCTTGCGTAATGTTTTCTGCAGTGGTGAAGCCCTGCCGACCGATCTGTCACGCGAGTGGGAAAAGCTGACGCATGTACCGCTGCACAACCTGTATGGCCCAACCGAAGCAGCGGTGGATGTCAGCTGGTATCCGGCCTTTGGTGAGGCGCTGGCGGCAGTAGAAGGTGCCAGCGTGCCAATTGGTTTCCCGGTGTGGAATACCGGATTGCGTATTCTCGACGCACGCATGCAGCCAGTGCCACCGGGTGTCGCCGGTGATCTTTACCTCACTGGCGTGCAGTTAGCGCATGGCTATCTCGGCCGTCCAGACCTGACAGCCAGCCGCTTTATCGCCGATCCTTTTGCCACAGGTGAGCGTATGTACCTCACTGGCGATGTTGCTCGCTGGCTGGATAACGGCGCGGTGGAATACCTCGGCCGCAGCGATGATCAGCTGAAGATTCGCGGTCAGCGCATCGAACTTAATGAAATCGACTATGTGTTGAGTGCTCAGCCCGGCATTGAGCAGGCGGTGACGCATGCCGTGGTGTTGGGCGGCAGCGCGGCGCAAGGCGGTGATGCGCGTCAGTTGGTGGGGTATGTGATTGCGGCGCAGCCTGTTGATGGTGAAGCACTGCGTGAGGCGTTGGCGCAACGTCTGCCCGCCCATATGGTGCCGGTGGCGATTGTGCAGCTGGATGCCTTCCCGCTCAGCAGCAACGGAAAACTGGATCGCAAAGCGCTGCCGTTACCGCAAAATGCGGCAGAGAGCGTGGGACGCGAACCGCATGCCGGATTAGAAACCCAGTTGGCGCAAGCCTTCTGCCAGCTGCTGGCACGCGATAGCGTCAGCGCGCAGGATGATTTCTTTGCCCTGGGCGGACACTCATTGCTGGCCATGCGCCTGGCCGCACAGCTGCGCCGTGAACTGCAACAGCCGGTATCGGTGGGGCAGATTATGGTGGCCTCAACCGTAGAGAAACTGGCGCGTTTGCTCAGCGATGCGCATTCGCATCAGCAGGCGGGTTTTGAAGCCGTGCTGCCACTGCGTCAGAGCAACGGACCAACGCTGTTCTGTTTCCATCCGGCATCCGGCTTTGCCTGGCAGTTTAGTATTCTGCAACGCTATCTTGATCAGCGCTGGTCGCTGGTGGGGATTCAGTCACCGGATACCGAAAGCCCGTTGAACCAGAGCGCGCATCTCGACGACGTATGTGAAGCCCACCTGCGCACGCTTCGTGAGGTGCAACCGCACGGACCTTACTATTTCCTGGGCTATTCTCTGGGCGGAACCCTGGCACAAGGCATCGCTGCACGTCTTGAAGCAGCGGGCGAAGAGGTGGCCTTCCTCGGCCTGCTCGACACCTGGCCGCCGGAAACGCAGAACTGGGATGAAAAACGCGGCGAAAATGTGCTTGATCCGGCCGTGCTGGACGAGGTGAATCGCGAGCGTGAGCAGTTTATTGCGGCACAGCGCCATCAGGCTGGGGAAGAGATGCGCGCGATGTTCGATACCATCGAAGCCAACTACGCCAGTTCAGTTCGCCTGCTGGCGACTGCGCGCAGTGCCCGTTTCAACGGTCGTGCCACGCTGTTCCTGGCTGAAAAAACGCAGCAGCCAGGCCAGGATGCACGTCGCGCCTGGGCACCGTATGTGGGTGAACTCGACGTATGGCCAATGGATTGTGCGCATGTGGAGATTATTTCGCCGCAGATGTTTGAGCAGATCGGGCCATTGTTACAGCGGATTTTGGCGTAATTGGCACCAGGTGCGCATCAATGCGCACCCTACATCGTAGGGGCGGCATTGATGCCGCCCTGATTACCTGCCCCGCCCCAGCGGCACAATCATCGGCGTATGCGCCACCGGATCGTCCACAATCACGCAGCGCAAACCATACACCTGCTCAATCAATGCGGGTGTGACAATCTCCGCTGGCTTACCTTCGGCGATAATCTTGCCGTGGCGCATGGCGATCAAATGCGTGGCATAACGACAGGCGTGGTTCAGGTCGTGTAACACCACCACCAGCGTACGACCATGCTGCTGATTCAACTCCTGCATCAACTCCAGCAGCTCGATCTGATGGGTGATATCCAGCCAGGTGGTCGGCTCATCGAGCAGCAGCAGTGGCGTCTGCTGTGCCAGCACCATGGCAATCCACACACGCTGGCGCTGCCCACCGGATAAGGTATCCACCGGCTGCAGCGCCAGATCGGCGACGCCGGTGGCGCGCATCGCCTGCTGTACCGCCTCTTCATCTTCAGTCCGCCAGCGACCAAACAGCGGTTGGTGCGGATAGCGTCCACGCGCCACCAACTCCGTCACACTGATGCCCGCAGGCGCATTGGAACTCTGCGGCAGCAGCCCCAGCCGACGAGCCACCTCTTTGGTGGGGTAGCGCGCAATCGCCTCACCGTCTAAATACACTTCGCCTTTTAGCGGAGCATTGAGACGGCTTAACGTACGTAATAACGTCGATTTACCACAGGCATTGGGGCCGATAATCACCGTCAGCTCCCCTTCCGGGATCGCCACCGACAAATTTTCCGCCACCACTTTTTTGTCATAACCGAGCGTCAGGCCTTCGCCATACAGACGTGAAGGAATATCAATCATTGGCGTCGCGCCTCCCGCACCAGTAACGCAATCAGATAGAGTCCACCCAGGCTGACGGTGATCACGCCAACCGGTAATTGATAAGGCAGGAACAGATGCTGTGCGGCAAAATCTGCGGCAATCAGCAGCAATGCCCCACACAGTGATGCCAGCAGCAAAGCCCCTTTCTCACCGCCGCCCAGTCGGCGCGCAATCTGCGGAGCCAGTAACGCGACGAAGGAGATCGGCCCCACCAGCGCCGTTGACGCTGCCGTCAACACCACGCCAATCAGCATCAACCACATGCGGCTGCGCTCTACGGGCACGCCGAGGGCGCTGGCCGTGTCATCGCCCATTTCTAGCAGGCGCATCCGCCGCGTCAGCAACGCCATCAACAACAGAGACAACAACAGCACCGCAATCACCGGCGGGGTTTTTGCCCAGGTGATGCCGTTCAGCGATCCTGCGCTCCATAAACCGGCACTCAGCGCCGATTCCAGTGAGGCACTGATAATAAGCCAGGCATTGAGCGCCATCAGTAACGCGCGCACGCTAATGCCAACAATAATCAGGCGGAAGGTTTCAACACCGTTGCGCCAGGCAAACAGGTACACCAGCGCCGCGGTTCCAACCCCGCCCACCAGCGCGGCGCCGGTCATGGCCGCGATGCCCTGATTGAACAGCACCAATGCCACCAATACGCCGCTGTAGGCACCCGTGTTAAAGCCAAGAATATCCGGGCTACCAAGGGGATTGCGCAGTAAAGACTGGAAAATGGCGCCGCTCACGCCGAGGGCCGCGCCAATCAGCAACGCCATCATTACGCGCGGCAGACGCCACTCCAGCACAATCAGCTTAACGTTGCTGGCTCCCTCGCCCAGCAGCACCTGCCAGAACTGTTCTGCGCCAATCGGTAATGCGCCACGCGTCATCGCCAGATAAGCCAGCAGCAAGCAGGTCAACGTCAGCCACGTGGTGTGCAGCAGAACACGGCGTGTCATAAGCCACCTCGCCCGAGTTGACGACGCACCAGCACAATCAGGACGGGAGCGCCCAGCATCGCGGTGACAATTGAGACACGCAGTTCACCTGCAACCAGCAGGCGGCCCAGAATATCCGCCGCCAGCAGCAGAATCGGGGTGATGATCGCGGTGGCCGGCAGCATCCAGCGGTGATCGTTACCCACCAGCCAGCGTGCAAAATGCGGTGTCATCAGACCGATAAAAGCAATCGGGCCCACCGCTGCCGTTGCCGCTCCACACAGGAGGGCGATCGCCAGCAACCCCAGCAGCTGCGTACGTGCCACGCGCGTTCCGAGCGCCGTTGCCATATCGCCGCCCATGCTCAAACTGTTCAGCGCCTGCGACAGGCAAAACGCTATCACGCTTCCGATGAGCACCGCCGGAAACAAGGTGCGCAGCACCTCAAAGTTGCGAATATCCAGTGAGCCGCTGTGCCAGAAACGCAGATGGTCATAAATATCAGGATTGAGGAGCGACAGGCCCGATGTCAGGCCATCCAGCACCGCGCCCAGCGCCACGCCGGCTAACGTCAGGCGCACTGGGTTGACGCGGCCACCGCCAATCGCACCGGTCATCGCCACCAGCAGCGAGGCCAGTAACGCGCCGGCAAACGCAAATCCGAGCCAGTCGAGCGGCGAATCGGCGCCAAACAGCGCAATGCCAATCACCACGGCAAATCCGGCACCGGCATTCACCCCAAGAATGCCGGGATCGGCCAATGGATTACGCGTCAGACTTTGCATTAAAGCCCCCGCCAACCCCAGCGCTACCCCAGCGAGTAGCCCGGCCAGCGTTCGCGGCAAGCGCGCGTCGCGCACAATCACACACTCTGCGCTGTTACAGCTGGAGGTCAGCGAATGATAGACATCGGCAAGCGGTATTGATTTGGCACCCAGCATTAAGCTGAGCGCGATGAGGAGCATGAGCAGAATCCCTGAGCCTGCTAATGCATGGAACTGGCGCATCGTTCTAAACCTTCACTGTTCAACGTCGTCGCATGCGCAACGCAATTTGATAATGGTTATCGTTATTACTCGCGTTCGCCTATGTTACCATGACTCGCCTCGCGGACGATGAGGAAAATTGGTGCAAAAAGGCGAACATATGAACAAATCCTCCCACTTTATCGATCTCTCCTTGCTGAAAACCCATGCGGCATTTCGCGCGGTGTTTATCGCTCGATTTATCTCGATTGTTGCATTGGGGATGCTGGCCGTCGCAGTGCCGGTGCAAATTCAGCACATGACGCAATCACCGTTGCTGGTGGGATTAGCGGTGACGCTGGCCGCCTCGGGCATGTTTATCGGTCTGTTAACCGGTGGCGTGCTCGCCGATCGTTACGAACGTAAAAAGCTGATACTGATTGCCCGTTCAACCTGCGGTTTAGGTTTCATCGCACTGGCGATAAATGCCGCGCTGCCGCAGCCGTCGCTGATGGCGGTTTATCTGCTGGGATTCTGGGATGGCTTCTTCGGCGCCATTGGCGTCACCGCCCTGCTGGCAGCGACGCCCGCGCTGGTGGGTCGCGAAAACATTATGCAGGCTGGGGCGACCACCATGTTGACGGTCCGCTTTGGTTCGATTCTCTCGCCTGCGATTGCTGGACTGGTGATCGCGCACGGTGGCGTGGTGTGGAACTACGGCTTGGCCGCGTTCGGCACACTGTTAACCGTGCTGACGCTGCTAAAGCTGCCGCAGTTAGCGCCACCGCCACAGCCGCGTGAACATCCGTTGAAATCACTCGCCGCAGGCATACAGTTCCTGTTTGCCAGCCCGATAGTCGGCATGGTGGCATTGATTGGTGCGCTGGTGACCCTCGCCAGCGCAATACGCGTGCTCTATCCAGCATTGGCTCCACACTGGTCAGTAAGCGCCAACCAACTTGGTATGCTCTATGCCGCCGTGCCCCTCGGAGCCGCGATTGGCGCGTTGACCAGTGGCAAACTCAAGCATGCCGCCCGACCGGGACAGCTGGTGCTGGGGAGTGCAGTGGCGGCGTTTATTGCCCTGGGATTATTCAGCCTGATGCCCAACTTACTGCTGGCGCTGCTGTGTCTGGTGGCCTTTGGCTATTTCAGTGCCATCAATAGTCTGGTGCAGTACGCGATGATCCAGGTGCTGACGCCAGACCACTTACTGGGCCGTATTAACGGACTGTGGACGGCGCAAAACGTCACCGGTGATGCGATTGGCGCGGCAATGATTGGTGCGATGGGATCATGGTTACTGCCACCCCAGGCTGCCGCAGTGTTTGGTTTTGCGGCAGCACTGCTGGGCATCATGATGTGGTGGGTGATGGGGCGTCTGCGCCGTTACCACGCGCCAGCCCCGGAGCTGGCGCAACCCTCATCATGATTTAACGAACAGTTTTTCCAGACGCGCCAGCAGATTGCTGGCGCTGTAGTAATCCAGACGGAACGAATCGACACCCAGCGGGAAGACCTGTTTCTGCGTCACCGCTGAATTTTGCGCCAGGAACGGATTACTCAGCACTGACTGCGTGGTTTTCTCGTCAGCGGCGAACAGCAGGAACGTCTTGCCCGTCAGACCGCTGCCCACGTTTTCGCCCGACAACTGAATGATGTCTTTACGCTGGCCCATGCTGTGGCCCTGTTGAACGGAGGCAGGCGGTTCGGCGAGGGTGAAACCCAGCTGCTCTAACAACTTGCCCTGCGCCGATTCTGCGGTCCATACGTTGACGGCACGACCATCGCCGTTCCACACCATCGCAGAGACCGGTTGCGGCGGCAACGTGATGGCTTTCTTTAAGGCCGCTTCACGGTCGTCAAACGCCTTAACACGCTGTGCGGCCTGAGCTTCATGACCGGTCGCCTGGCCAAGCAGCGTCACCACATCCTGCCAACTTTTGTCGTCGTAATTGACCACCAGGGTTGGCGCGATAGCGGAAAGCTGGCTGGCAAGTTTGATCGCCGAGTCGTTGCCGGTCGCGCTGACCAGAATCAGATCCGGCGCTTCAGCCGCCACGGCTTCGGCACTGGGTTCACCAATATAGAGACGTTTAAGATGGCGCTGTTTCGCCACATCGCCCCACTGGCGGAAAAAGCCCTGATCGTCAGCAAGACGGCTGTTGGGAGCGGTCGCGCCGGAAGCAATAACCGGTGCATCAATCGCCAGCAATGAACCCGTCAAAGTGACGCTGGTGGACACAATGCGCTGCGGTGCTTTGCTGATGGTCACGGGACCATTCGCTCCCTGAAGGGTACGCGGCCAGCCCTGCTCGGCCTGTGCCAATCCGCTAAACGCCTGGAAAACAAAAATCAGGGCCGAGAGGCCCCATAAACCGCATTTATTCATAAGTTTTGGTCCACTTTTTAGCATATTGCCCTGGGTGACGTTAGCGTCCGATTACGCCGAAACACGCTGGAAATCCCGCGAATGGATTGACTCTTTTGCCCAATCGACGTAGGTTACAGGCCCATAATAAAAATGATAATCATTCTTAATAATCTTATCATTTATAGGTGAAAATTATGGTGGAATCATCCATGTTTGAAAATGCCTTATTGAAGGATTTTTCCGCGTTATGCCGTGGGTTCCTTTTTACCTCGCCCTGGCGCAGCCTCGCAACGCAGGGGTGTTATACCACCATCACTGCATCCGTTGCTGATGCGGCGCTGTTGCAGGGGGATTTTCAACAACAGTTGCGGCAGCATTTCGCGGCGGCTAAAAAACAGGGGATTAACAATCCGATTTTGGTCGGCGCGATCCCGTTTGATGTCAGCCAACCCGCTGCGCTGTTTATCCCTGAGTCTTACCAGACGTTTAACCGCGCCGATCTGCAAAATGCCTTACCCTCAGCCGTGAGTGAACTGCCACAGGTGCGTCGCCGTATGGCAGTACCCGACCACGATGTCTTCACCCAAATGGTGGCGGATGCCGTGTCGGCAACTCAGCGTGGTGACCTTGATAAAGTGGTGCTGTCGCGTTTGATGGATATCGTCACCGAACAACCGGTCGATACTGCCGCACTGATGCAGCGCGTGATTGCCCAGAACCCCAACAGCTATCACTTCCATCTGCCGCTGCCGCAAGGCGGAGCACTGGTGGGCGCCAGCCCAGAACTGATGCTGCGTAAACAGGGGCGTGATTTTAGCTCATGTCCACTGGCGGGTTCTGCTCGCCGTCATCATGACGATAGCCAGCAAGATCGTGCGGCGGGCAATACGCTGATGGACTCTGGCAAAGATCGTCACGAACACAAGCTGGTCACAGATGCGATGCGTGACACACTGCAGCCGCGTAGCCGACTGCTATCGGTGCCGACCGTGCCCTCCCTGATCACCACCGCGACCTTGTGGCACCTCGCAACGCAAATCGACGGCGAAGTGCAGGATGAGCATGAAAACGCCCTGTCGCTAGCCTGCTTGTTGCACCCAACACCAGCATTGAGCGGCTTCCCACACCAACGTGCCCAACAGCTGATTCAGCAGTTGGAACCTTTCGATCGCCAACTGTTTGGCGGCATCGTCGGCTGGTGTGACAGTGAAGGCAATGGCGAGTGGGTGGTGACAATTCGCTGCGGCACGGTGCACGGTGCGCGGGTACGCCTGTTTGCCGGAGCCGGCATCGTGGCCGACTCCCAACCTGAATCAGAATGGCGCGAAACCGGCGTGAAGCTGGACACCATGTTGCGCGCATTTGGACTGCAATAAAGGAAAGATGATGAGCATTCCCTATACCCGTTGGCCAGACGACTTAGCCGCACGCTACCGTGAAAAAGGCTATTGGCTCGATGTCCCCATGACCGACATTTTGGCGCGTCACAAAGACAACGATGCGATTGCGGTCATCGACGGTGACCGTCAGATCAGCTATCGCCAACTGGATGCGTTGAGCGACAACCTCGCGGCGGCCTTACAGCGCCGTGGTTTGCAACGGGGCGACACCGCATTAGTCCAGCTGGGCAACGTTGCGGAGTTCTATGTCACGGTCTTCGCCTTGTTTAAGCTCGGCGTGGCGTCTGTGTTCGCGCTGTATAGCCATCAGCGCACTGAACTGACTGCCTACGCATCACAGATTCAACCCAAGCTGCTGATTGCCGATCGCAGCCATGCACTGTTTGCCGACGATAATTTTATCGGCGCGCTCTGTGCTGCGCAGCCTTCACTGCAGCAGGTGATCCTGCGTAACGATAATCAGCCAGAAAATACCCTTGAAGCGTTGATGGCCGAAGCGGCGGGCGATTATCAGGCCACGCCAACCGCAGCCGATGAAGTGGCATTTTTCCAGCTCTCGGGCGGCAGCACTGGCACGCCGAAGTTGATTCCGCGCACGCATAACGATTACTACTACAGTATTCGTGCCAGCGACGATATCTGCGAAGTCACGGCTGATACGCGCTATTTGATTGCCCTGCCTGCACCACACAACTTTGCGATGAGTTCGCCGGGTTCACTCGGCGTGTTCTATGCGGGGGGTCAGGTGATCCTCGCCGCCGATCCCAGCGCGACACTCTGTTTCCCGCTGATTGAGCAGCACCAGGTGACCGATACCGGTTTAGTGCCGCCTGCCGTCAGCCTGTGGTTGCAAGCCATTCAGGAATGGGGAAGCAACAAGCAGCTGGCATCACTGCAACGTATTCAGGTGGGTGGGGCTAAATTAGGTGAGACTCTGGCGCGTCGCATTCAGACCGAAATTGGCTGCCGGTTACAGCAGGTGTTTGGCATGGCAGAGGGCCTGGTGAACTACACCCGCTTTGGCGATGACGAACAAACCATTCTGACCACGCAGGGCCGCCCTATTTCTGAAGACGATGAAGTCTGGGTAGCCGATGAACAGGGTAATCCACTGCCCACGGGCAGTATCGGCCGTCTGATGACGCGAGGCCCTTATACCTTCCGCGGCTACTACAACAGCCCGGAGCATAACGCCGCCAGCTTTGATGCCAACGGGTTTTACTGCTCCGGCGATCTCATCGAGATCAATGCTCAAGGCTACATCACCGTGCAGGGCCGCGAGAAAGATCAGATCAACCGTGGTGGCGAAAAGATCGCGGCTGAAGAGATCGAGAACCTGCTGCAACGTCATCCTGATGTGATCCACGCTGCGCTGGTGTCGATGAATGATGAACTGATGGGCGAAAAGAGCTGCGCCTTTATTGTCGCCAGCCAGCCGATCAAAGCGGTGGCACTACGCCGCCATTTGCGTGAACTTGGCGTGGCCGAGTTTAAGTTACCCGATCGTATTACTTGCGTAGATGCCCTGCCGCTGACCCCCGTCGGCAAGGTGGATAAAAAACGTTTACGCCAACAGCTTGCTGACCAACAAGCGCAAGCCTGACCTGTTCCGGAGATTGTAATGGCTATTCCAAAACTGAACTCTTACGCGCTGCCAGCGGCAGCTGAACTGCCAACCAACAAGGTGAAATGGACCGTTGAGCCGCAGCGTGCTGCTTTACTCATTCATGATATGCAGGCTTACTTCCTGAACTTTTGGGGTGAGAACAGCCCGCTGATCGATCAAGTAGTCGAGAATATCGCTCGCCTGCGCGCCTACTGCAAAGCGCAGGGCATTCCTGTGTTTTACACCGCACAGCCGAATGAACAGAGCGATGCCGATCGCGCGCTGCTCAACGACATGTGGGGACCGGGCCTGAATAAACACCCGGAGCAGCAAAAGATCGTGGATGCACTGGCACCGGATCAGGACGATCAGGTTCTGACAAAATGGCGCTACAGCGCCTTTGTGCGCTCACCGCTGGAGTCGATCCTGCAAGAGATGGGCCGCGATCAGCTGATCATTACCGGCGTCTATGCCCATATCGGCTGCCTGACGACCGCAACAGATGCCTTCATGCGTAACATCCAGCCGTTTATGGTGGCGGATGCGCTGGCCGACTTCAGCCGCGAAGAGCATATGATGGCGCTGACTTACACCGCAGGACGCAGCGGTAAAGTGGTGATGACCGCCGATCTGATGCCGCTTCCGTTGAGCAAAGATGACCTGCGCGCACTGATTCTGCCGCTGCTGGAGGATGACGATGTGCCGGAAGATGACGAGAACCTTATCGACTACGGTCTTGATTCCGTGCGTGTGATGGCGCTGGCGGCGCGCTGGCGCCAGGTCCATAACGATATCGATTTCGTCAGTCTGGCAAAAAATCCGAGCATCGATGGTTGGTGGGCGCTGCTGTCACGGGTGCCAAACAAATGAGTGCTTCCTTCGATTTCAGCGGAAAGATCGTCTGGGTAACCGGCGCGGGTAAAGGGATTGGCTACCACACTGCGCTGGCATTCCATCAGGCTGGTGCAAAGGTAATCGGCTTCGATCTGCGTTTCGATCAAGCGGAGTATCCGTTTACCACTCAAGTGATGGATGTCGCGAATGCAGCGGAAGTGAAAGCTGTGTGCCAGCGCCTGCTGGCCGATCAACCCCATCTTGACGTGTTAGTGAACGGTGCGGGGATTCTGCGCATCGGTAGCACCGAAGAGTTGGCGTTTGAAGACTGGCAAGCCTGCCTGGCCGTCAATGCCGGTGGTGCCTTCAATATGTTCCAGCAGACGCTGCCGGTATTCCGTCAGCAACGCGCGGGCGCCATCGTGACCATTGCCTCTAACGCGGCGCATGCGCCTCGCCTTGGCATGTCGGCGTATGGTGCTTCTAAAGCGGCGCTGCGCAGCCTGTGCCTCACTGTCGGCCTGGAAATGGCACCGCTGGGCGTCCGTTGCAACATTGTTTCGCCAGGTTCCACTGACACCGATATGCAGCGCAGCTTGTGGCATACGCCGGAAGCCGAGCAAGAGATGATCAATGGCTTCCAGGATCAGTACAAGCTAGGGATCCCACTGCGTAAGATCGCCAAACCCCAAGAGATCGTGAACAACATCCTGTTCCTGGCCTCGGATCTTGCCAGCCATGTGGTGCTGCAGGATATTGTGGTCGACGGTGGTGCAACGCTGGGATCCTGACATGGCAATCTGGAAAAAAACGATCGATCTGTCCACGCTAAATACCCTGGGCGATAACTCGCTGGTGGCGCACGTCGGTATTGTGTTCACGGTGATCGGCGACGATTACCTCGAAGCCACCATGCCGGTGGATGCCCGCACACAGCAGCCATTTGGCCTGCTACACGGCGGCGCTTCGGTGGTGCTGGCAGAGTCGATGGGATCGATTGCGGGTTATCTGAGCGTGGAAGAAGGTAAAAGCGTGGTGGGGATCGAGGTCAGTGCCAGTCATCATCGCGCGGTGAGCAGCGGTGAAGTGCGTGGCATTTGCCGCCCTCTGCATTTGGGCGCACGCAATCAGAGCTGGGAGATAGAGATCCGGAATGGTCGCGACCAGCTGTGCTGTACGTCACGCCTGACGGTGGCGGTGTTGGGGTAGTGCTGTGTGGTCGGATGCCCTCACCCTAAACCTCTCCCACAGGGAGAGGGGATAGATCGAGCGTAGTATCCGATGATTGCACACACAGCCCCCACCATAAAAAAAGCGGCCATCTGGCCGCTTTTTTACTGTGCGATTAACGCTGGTAAATGATTTCGACGCCTTCGTCGTCCTCTTCGTCCCAGTCGTCATCCCAGTCTTCGTCTTCTTCCACTTCCTGAGCGTTTTCCATGGCTTCGCGGTGATAGTCATCCCACATGAAGGCCACTTTCTCCGGCTCTTTCGCTTCTTCTTCGGCTTCTTTCGGGTTCTCAATGATGAAGGTCATCACGTCCCAGCAAAGATCTTTCACGCCATCATGGCTGGCCGCAGAAATCAGATAGTATTTATCTTCCCAGCCTAATGCTTCCACAACCGCTTTAGCGCGGGTTTCCGCTTCTTCAGGGCTCAGCAGGTCACATTTGTTAAACACCAGCCAGCGAGGCTTCTGGAACAGCTTAGCGCTGTATTTCTCCAGCTCACCCAGTATGATGCGAGCGTTTTCCACCGGATCGGACTCGTCGATTGGCGCGAGGTCGATCAGGTGCAGCAATACGCGGCAGCGCTCGAGGTGCTTCAGGAAGCGAATGCCGAGACCTGCACCATCCGCTGCGCCTTCAATCAGGCCTGGGATATCCGCAACAACGAAGCTCTTTTCGCTGTCCATACGCACAACGCCAAGGCTTGGGACCAGCGTGGTAAACGGATAATCAGCCACTTTAGGTTTAGCCGCCGATACCGAACGAATAAACGTTGATTTGCCGGCATTCGGCAGACCCAGCATACCTACGTCGGCCAGAAGCATCAGCTCCAGCTGCAGGTCACGCTTCTCACCCGGCGTACCCATGGTCTTCTGACGCGGGCTACGGTTAACCGAAGATTTGAAACGGGTATTACCCAGACCGTGCCAGCCGCCTTTGGCAACCATCAGCTTCTGCTCGTGGCGCGTCATATCGCCCAGCGTTTCGCCGGTACCTTGGTCAATGACACGTGTGCCGACCGGGACTTTAACGATGATATCTTTACCGCGTTTACCGGTGCAGTCACGGCTCTGGCCATTCTGGCCACGTTCGGCGCGGAAAGATTTCTCGAAGCGATAATCGATCAGGGTGTTAAGGTTTTCATCGGCGAGCAGATAAACGTCACCGCCGTCACCGCCGTCGCCGCCATCCGGGCCGCCACGAGGAATGTATTTTTCGCGGCGGAAGCTGACGCAACCATTACCGCCGTCACCTGCCACCGCAAGGATCGTCGCTTCATCAACAAACTTCATTTTCTTTCTCCGTCACGCTGTCGTTCGCAGCAGTTAAAGCGCTACAAACGGGTCCGCCAGGGTCTTCTGCGCTGACCGGCGGCGGATAATACAAGATAGGCAAAACCATGTGTACAGTAATTGTACAGCAAACTGCGCGGTAAGGTCAGAGGGAATCCCGCAACCTGCGGCAGAATGTAAAAAGCCCCGCAAAGCTGCGGGGCCTTCCATTCGTGTGTTCAGACGTTAACCGTCTGCGGCACAACAACCTTATTCAGCAACGATGCTGATGTACTTACGGTTGTTTGGACCTTTAACTTCGAATTGTACTTTGCCGTCTGCGGTAGCAAACAGGGTGTGGTCACGACCACAACCTACATTGGTACCAGCGTGGAATTTGGTGCCACGCTGACGAACGATGATGCTACCTGCCAGAACAGATTCACCACCGAAACGCTTAACACCCAGACGTTTTGCATTGGAGTCGCGACCGTTACGAGTCGAGCCACCAGCCTTTTTATGTGCCATTTGTCAGATCTCCTCTTACGCGCCGATCACAGTGATTTTCACATCAGTGAACCACTGACGGTGACCAGCTTGCTTACGGTAGTGTTTACGACGACGAAACTTAACGATCTTAATTTTCTCGCCACGACCGTGAGCAACAACTTCTGCCTTGATCACACCGCCTGATACCAGTGGCGCGCCGATTTTCACGTCTTCGCCATTTGCAATCATCAGAACCTGGTCGAACTCAATAGTTTCGCCGGTTGCGATGTCCAGCTTTTCCAAGCGAACGGTCTGACCTTCGCTTACTCGGTGTTGTTTACCACCACTTTGGAAAACCGCGTACATATAAAACTCCGCTTCTGCGCATGCCTTTCTATTCATCAGGCGGCGCGATAAATATTCACAATAGGGCGCGAATTCTACGCAAATCTCCAGGAGAAGACAAGAGCACTTTGCACTCTCTTGCAGAAAAAAAGCGCAGAACGAATGCAAATGTTTCTAAGCCCGATTTTTCAAGTACAATCAGTAACAGATTACCTGAACTCACGCTGTGTAAAAGCGCTTACCATGCAAAAAACGAGTCAAAGCTGAACAGACGAATGAACTTAGAACAGATTAATGAATTAACCGCCCAGGACATGGCGGCCGTCAACCAGACCATCCTCGACCAGCTGAATTCGGAAGTCTCACTGATCAATCAGTTGGGCTATTACATCATCAGCGGGGGTGGCAAACGCATCCGTCCGATGATCGCTGTGCTATCTGCACGCGCGCTGAATTATCAAGGATCGCTGCATATCACCAACGCGGCGCTGATCGAATTTATCCACACCGCCACGTTGCTACATGACGATGTGGTGGATGAATCCGATATGCGCCGTGGCAAAGCCACCGCTAACGCCGCGTTCGGTAACGCTGCCAGCGTGCTGGTCGGCGATTTTATTTACACCCGCGCTTTCCAGATGATGACCAGCATGGGATCGTTAAAGATCCTCGCGCTGATGTCTGAAGCGGTTAACGTGATCGCGGAAGGCGAAGTGCTGCAGTTAATGAACTGCAACGATCCTGATATCACCGAAGAGAGCTATATGCGTGTGATATACAGTAAAACCGCGCGCCTGTTTGAAGCGGCATCACAAGCCTCAGCGATTCTGGCAGAAGCCACGCCACAGCAAGAAAAAGCGCTTCAGGATTATGGACGCTATCTGGGCACCGCTTTCCAGTTAATCGACGATTTACTCGATTACAGTGCCGACGGTGAAACCTTGGGTAAAAACACAGGTGATGACCTGAGCGAAGGCAAACCCACGCTGCCGCTGTTACATGCAATGCATAACGGCACGCCTGAGCAGGCACAGATGATCCGTAAGGCGATTGAAGAAGGCAATGGCCGTCACTTGCTGGAGCCCGTACTGGTTGCCATGCAGCAGACCGGTTCGCTGGAATGGACGCGCAGACGTGCAGAAGAGGAAGCGGACAAAGCTATCGCTGCCCTGCAAGCGCTGCCAGAAACACCTTGGCGCAGCGCGCTTGAGGCATTAGCGCACATGTCGGTACAGCGCGATTTCTGATGATCCAGGCGGGGTGTCATCGCCCCGTTTATCTTCTCCCCCTTCCCTGTTATTTCCTCCCTATCCCTTACATTTGTTGCAGTGCATTTGCGAAACAATGCGCAGTTTCATGTTATTCCATGACAATTACTGGAAACTTACGGAAATTATTTGCTATAAACACTCTGTTTTTTCCAAATATCTCTGAAATGGAAGCGTAAATGCGGCAGAGATAAGTCATAACATGGACAAGGAGCAGAGGTTATGAAAGCAAGGAAACAGGACTGGCACCCGGCAGATATCATTGCGGCATTGCGTAAGAAAGGCACCTCAATGGCCGAATTGTCGCGCAATTCAGGGCTTAACTCTTCGACGCTGTCGAACGCGTTATCACGGCCCTGGCCCAAGGGAGAATGGCTGATCGCCAATGAGATCGGCGTTCATCCTGCAGAGATCTGGCCCAGCCGCTACTATGATCCCGTGACGTCACGCCTGTTGGATCGCAAGAAGCGCATACGATCCAACAAGGATCCTCACGATATTTGAGATCCCTAAAACAAAAAAACCAGCCACGTGACCGTGACTGGTTTCTACTCAAGCCGTTGGCTTACATCATTCGCCGCTGACGCGCTCGATATTTGCACCCATGGCTTTCAGCTTATCTTCGATATGCTCATAACCACGGTCGATGTGATAAATACGATCAACCAGCGTAGAACCCTCGGCGATACAACCTGCCAGCACCAGACTTGCTGAAGCGCGCAAATCGGTCGCCATAACCTGTGCGCCCGACAGGGTTTCAACCCCATGGCAAATCGCGGTATTGCTCTCGATTTCTGCGTGCCCGCCCATGCGAATCAGCTCAGGAATATGCATGAAACGGTTTTCAAAGATGGTTTCCGTGATCACACCGGTTCCTTCCGCCAACATATTCAGCAAGGTGAACTGGGCCTGCATATCCGTTGGGAAGCCCGGATGTGGCGCAGTGCGAATGTTAACCGCTTTCGGGCGCTTGCCGTGCATGTCGAGGCTGATCCAGTCTTCACCGGTTTCGATTTCCGCACCGGCATCACGCAGTTTAGCCAGCACCGCATCCAGGGTGTCAGGTTGTGCTTTATGGCACACCACCTTGCCACGTGAAATCGCCGCTGCCACCAGGAAAGTACCGGTTTCGATACGGTCTGGCAGTACGCGGTACACACCGCCACCCAAGCGCTCAACGCCCTCGATGGTGATTTTATCGGTGCCCGCACCACTGATTTTTGCGCCCAGCGTGTTGAGGAAGTTTGCCGTATCGACAATCTCTGGCTCGCGCGCGGCATTCTCAATGATGGTGATGCCCGTTGCCAACGTGGCTGCACTCATAATGGTCACAGTCGCGCCTACGCTGACTTTATCCATCACAATGTGCGCGCCCTTCAGACGGCCATTAACGGAAGCTTTGACGTAACCTTCTTCCAGTTTAATTTCCGCACCCAGTTGCTCAAGGCCAGTAATATGCAGATCAACTGGACGTGCGCCAATCGCACAGCCGCCAGGCAGTGAAACCTGCCCCTGACCAAAACGCGCAACCAGTGGACCCAGCGCCCAAATCGACGCGCGCATGGTTTTCACCAGGTCATAAGGCGCGCTGAAGACATTAACTTCGCGAGCATCAACATGAACCGAACCATTACGTTCCACGCGTGCGCCCAGCAGGCTCAGCAGCTTCATGGTGGTATCGATATCACGCAGCTTCGGCACGTTCTGAATCTCTACCGGCTCTTCTGCCAGCAGCGCAGCAAACAGAATCGGCAGCGCAGCATTCTTCGCCCCGGAAATGGTCACTTCACCACTTAAACGGGTGGGGCCTTGCACACGAAATTTGTCCATTAACGGCTCTCAATTATCTATCAACAAAACAGCCCGTGCGACGCTTAGAAACCGTTGAGTTTACGGTCACGCGCCCACTCAGCTGGGGTATAAGTTTTAATGGAAACCGCATGAATACGGTTATCCGCAATGTATTCCATCAGCGGCGCATACACAGCCTGCTGTTTCTTCACACGGCTCAATTCACCGAACATCTCACCGACCGCGATCACCTGAAAATGGCTGCCATCGTTGCTGAGTACGTGTACTTCATCTAATGCTAATGCCTGCATCAGCACGGCCTGAACTTCACTATTTTCCATCGCTCATTGCTTCACTTAATAATAATAAGGCGGATATCTTAGAGGAAAGCGCCAGACTCTTAAATACGCAAAAGCCCCCGAAAATACCAGGGGCTTTAACGTTTTAAGTCAATATCAGGCGATTTTTTCCGCAGAAACAATAATCTGCTGCAGGTTATACAGCGTGATTAAAGACTGGAGTTTGTCGTTGATACCGGTGAAAACCGGTGCACTGCCTTGCGCTCGCGCAATTTCACGCAAATGAACCAACAGCGCTAAACCTGCTGAATCGACACGTTGCAACCCGGCAACATCAATGGTGGCGATATCGACCATCGCGGTGTCACGCGCCTGCCATAGTGCCAGTAACGTGTCACGATCCAGTTTGCCGCTTAAGGCCAGCGTGCTGGCAGAACGCTGCCAGCGTAACGGTTCGCTCATTATTGCTGTTTATCCAGAGTAATGGGTTGAGCAGCATAGGTTTTCAACTGCGCGGTCAAACCGTCGATGCCTTTGGTGCGCAGTAAATCACTCCACTCATTTTGCTTGGTGGTGATCATACTGATGCCTTCAGCCACCATGTCATAAGCCTGCCAGTTACCGGTTTGGCTATTTTTACGCCACTGGAAATCCAGGCGCACTGGTGGGCGTCCGTTAGGATCAAGGATGGTAACGCGAATCGCCACAATGTTGGCATCGCCAATCGGCTGCGGTTGCTGAATCTGGTAGGTCTGCCCATGATAGAGCGCCAGCGCCTGACCGTATGCCTGCGCCAGATAGTCACCGAAAGCGGTGAAATAGGCCTCACGTTGTGCTGGGGTCGCTTCACGGTAATAACGGCCCAGCACTAAAGCACCGGCATATTTGATTTGTACATACGGCAGTAACTCCTGACGCACCACTTCGCGCAGATAGTTCGGGTCCTGCTTGATCTTAGGCTGTTCGTTTTTCAGGCGGGTAAAGGTTTTCGCCGCCGCGTCATTCATTTGCTTGTAAGGATCGCTCTGATCCGCCGCATTCGCCG
Source organism: Pantoea sp. CFCC18177 (assembly GCF_059412425.1). NCBI lineage: Bacteria > Pseudomonadati > Pseudomonadota > Gammaproteobacteria > Enterobacterales > Erwiniaceae > Pantoea > Pantoea sp. CFCC18177. The sequence continues at coordinate 86,337 of NZ_JBNBPL010000007.1, read as the reverse complement.
CCAAGGGCACAATGGCCAGCATGGCAATCATCAGAAATCGTTTAAACATCGTGTTTACCCTCTCTTATTCCGTGGTAGCAGGTGCTGCTGAAGCAGGGGCACTCTCCGTGTCCTGCTTTTGGTTATCGTTTTTATTGTCGCCGCTCTTATAGAGGAACTGACCTATCAGATCTTCCAGCACCAGTGCAGATTTGGTATCGCGCAGGGTACCGCCATCTTTGAGCATGGATGAACCGAGTTCAGGATCGTCAAAACCTAAATTTAGCGCAAGGAACTGCTCACCGAGCAAGCCTTGTGTGCGGATCGCCAGCGAACTGGTATCAGGAATTTTATCGGCATAGGCATCGCTGATATCCATAGTGACACGCGGCGATAAGGTTTTATCATCCAGCGAAATATCCGTGACGCGGCCAATCACCACGCCGCCTATTTTCACCGGCGAGCTGACTTTCAGGCCGCCGATATTGTCGAAGGTCGCGTAGAGCTTCCAGGTCGGTTCGGTGCCGAGTGACTTAAGATCGGCTACGCGCAGACTCAGGAACAGCAGCGCAATCAGTGCCGCCAGTATAAAGACGCCTACCCAGATTTCGTTTTTCTTGCTTTGCATTGCATCAATTCCCAAACATCAGTGCTGTCAGCACAAAATCCAAACCGAGTACCGCTAATGAAGCATGCACTACGGTGCGCGTTGTCGCCCGACTGATCCCTTCCGAGGTCGGGATGGCGTCATAGCCATTGAACAGCGCAATCCAGGTTACCGTAACGGCAAAGACCGCGCTTTTGATAATGCAGTTGATGACATCGCTGCGGAAATCTACCGCATTCTGCATCGCGGACCAGAAGAAGCCCGGATCGATTCCCTTCCAGCTCACGCCCACCAGCGCCCCGCCAGCGATGCCCACCGCCGTGAAAATGAGCGTGAGCAGCGGCATGCTGATAAAGCCGGCCCAGAAACGCGGTGACACCACACGGCGCAGCGGATCAACCGCCATCATTTCCATACTGGAGAGCTGTTCAGTGGCTTTCATCAGACCAATTTCAGCCGTTAACGCTGAACCCGCCCGTCCGGCAAACAGCAAGGCCGTCACCACCGGGCCAAGTTCACGTAACAACGAAAGCGAAACCAGCATGCCCAGACTGGTCTCGGCACTGTAGGTGGTGAGTACCAGGTAGCCTTGCAAACCTAGCACCATGCCAATAAACAAGCCGGAAACCACAATGATCAGCAGTGAGAGCACGCCGACGCTGTACAATTGTTTCACCAGTAATGGCGCGTGCCGACGAAAAGCCGGTTTCCCCACTAGCGCATGAAACAGCATCAAGCCTGCACGGCCAAACGCCGCACAAGTGTTAATTCCCTGTCGTCCGAGTGACGCCAGCGCCTTTAGCAACATCAGTTTAGGTTCTCCCTGCGCGGGTCAGATCGCTGAGGTAATCCCCGGCAGCGAAGCGGAATGGCACGGGACCATCCGCATGACCCTCAATAAACTGGCGCACGCGCGGATCGGCATTTTCCCGAAGTTCCGGCGCACTGCCCTGGGCAATAATTTTTTGCCCGGCAACAATATAGGCATGATCGGCAATGCTCAAGACCTCTGGCACGTCGTGTGAAACCACAATGCAGGTCACGCCTAACGCATGATTCAACTCATCGATCAGTTTAACCAGTACGCCCATGGTGATCGGATCCTGACCCACAAAGGGCTCATCGAACATGATGAGATCCGGTTCCAGTGCGATGGATCGCGCTAACGCCGCACGCCGTGCCATACCGCCTGACAGCTCAGCGGGCATTAATTTGGCTGCGCCACGCAGGCCCACCGCCTCAAGCTTCATCATTACCGTACTGTGCAGTAATTCAGGAGGTAACTGCGTGTGCTCACGCAGCGGCCAGGCGACGTTATCAAAGACGTTGAGATCGGTGAAAAGTGCCCCCGACTGAAACAACATGCTCATCTTTTTACGCACTTCATACAATTTCGTGCGGGAAAGCGTCGGGATGTTCTGATCGCGGAACCAGATCTCACCTTTGTCCGGCTGCAACTGCCCGCCAATCAGACGCAACAGCGTGGTTTTACCAATGCCGGACGGACCCATAATCGCAGTCACTTTACCTGCGGGTACCGTGAGCGAGATGTCGTCGAAGATGACACGATCGCCGCGCGTAAAGCTGACGCCACGAACCTCAACCAGATTCGTTTGCTGCTGGACCATCATTACCTCTTTATGCGGATCGGGCGTTATCAAAGTCGTGGATGGTAGCCTGGTAGGCCACAATGCACGATAGTTTTACAGAAACTTACCCGTTAGGTGTGGCGAAAACGGCCTTAAAATTTACTTTTGCCTCTCAGACAGTCAAAATCAGCGCCTGTTTCCGCGCGCGCAATGTTTTTACCTGTCGGACAAGGTTTGCCGACACACATATCCATCAAGGATTTTTCATGTTCGTAGCCACTGCCCTGCTGTTTATTGGATTGATTTTACTGGCTTACGGCGCTGACCGTCTGGTATTCAGTGCCGCGATCCTGTGTCGATCCTTCGGCATCCCACCGTTAATCATCGGCATGACGGTAGTGAGCATTGGCACATCGTTACCCGAATTGATCGTCTCCTTCTCGGCGGCACAACACGGTCAGATGGACTTAGCGGTGGGCACTGCCCTCGGCTCGAATATCACCAATATCCTGTTAATACTCGGCGGTGCGGCGCTTTTGCATCCTTTGACAGTGCATTCCAATCTGATTCGCCGCGAACTCCCCTTGATGCTACTGGTCTCACTGCTAAGCGGCATTATGTTGTTTGATAATCATCTTAGTCGACTGGATGGGGCAGCACTGCTGCTGATCGCGCTGGGCTATTTGGTGATTGCGATTCGCATCGCCCGCCGCGCGGAGCGTGATAACAATGATACGTTAACGCGTGAGCAACTGGCCGAACTGCCGCGCGATGAAGTCGGCAACACCGTGGCCTTTCTGTGGTTGGCGGTGGCGCTGATAATTTTACCGATGTCGACCCGTATGGTGATCGACAATGCCACCGTGTTTGCCGACTACTTTGGTGTCAGTGAACTGGTGATGGGTCTGACGCTGATTGCGGTGGGCACCAGCTTGCCAGAGCTCGCCACCGTCGTGGCAGGCGCACTGAAAGGTGAAGACGATATCGCCATCGGTAACCTGATTGGCGCGAATATTTTTAATCTGGCGATCGTACTGGGCCTGCCTGCACTGATTCATCCCGGCAGCATTGATGCGCATGCCTTCGCGCGTGATTACTGGGTCATGCTGGGCGTGAGCGTATTGTTTGCCCTGCTCTGCCTGCTGCGCAAGCGCCGTATTGGTCGCGTAGCGGGCACATTACTGTTAGGTGGATTTATCGCGTGGGTACTGTGGCTGTGGCTCAGCCCTGCGCTTATCTCAAGTTATTAAGGACGGACTGACCATGTCACATCAGCAACCGGATTTTGATTACCAGCAGGCGGGCAAAGCGGTACTGCGCATCGAACGTGAAGGACTTGAGCAACTCGATCAGTATATTAACGCCGACTTCAGCCGCGCCTGCGAGATGATTATTGCCTGCCGCGGTAAAGTGGTGGTGATGGGAATGGGTAAATCCGGGCATATTGGTGCGAAAATGGCGGCAACCTTCGCCAGTACCGGCACCTCGTCGTTCTTTGTTCACCCAGGTGAGGCCAGCCATGGTGACCTCGGGATGGTCACACCAAATGATGTGGTGATTGCTATCTCGAATAGCGGCGAGTCGAATGAGATCCTCGCCCTGATTCCAGTGCTGAAGCGCCAGAAAGTGCCACTCATCTGCCTCACCAGCCGCCCAGAAAGCGCGATGGGGCGTGCCGCAGATGTGCATTTGTGCGTGAAAGTGCCACAGGAAGCCTGTCCGCTGGGATTAGCGCCGACTTCCAGCACGACCGCAACGCTGGTGATGGGGGATGCACTCGCCGTAGCACTGCTGGAAGCGCGCGGTTTTACTCAGGAAGATTTTGCATTGTCACATCCCGGCGGTGCCCTCGGCCGCAAGCTTCTGCTGCATGTCAGCGACATCATGCACAGCGGTGATGAGATCCCTCACGTGAGCCGTGATGCCTCGCTGCGTGATGCGTTGCTGGAGATCACGCGTAAAAATCTTGGCCTGACGGTGATCGTTGATGACCTGATGAAAATTGAAGGCATCTTCACCGATGGTGACTTGCGCCGCATCTTCGATATGGGCATCGATTTTCAGTCCGCCAGTATTCAGGATGTGATGACGCGCGGTGGGATTCGTGTGCGCCCCAATATGCTGGCGGTGGATGCGCTTAACTTAATGCAAAACAAAAACATCACTGCAGTGCTGGTCGCCGATGACGATCGTCTTCTTGGTGTGGTACATATGCATGACATGCTGCGCGCTGGCGTAGTTTGAACAGGAACAAATAATGAGTGTTGAATCCACAATGGTTGATACCTGCTACGGTCCGGTCAGTGCCGATGTTATGGCGCGCGCGGCTAAGATTCGCCTGCTAATTTGTGATGTTGATGGCGTGATGTCAGATGGTGTCATTTACATGGGCAACAGCGGTGAAGAGTTGAAGGCGTTTAACGTGCGCGATGGCTACGGCATCCGCTGCCTGCTGACCTCAGACGTCGAAGTGGCTATTATAACCGGCCGTAAAGCGAAACTGCTGGAAGACCGCTGCCAGACGTTGGGCATTACGCATCTTTACCAGGGACAATCTGATAAGCTTTTGGCGTGGCGCGAACTCCTGGATAAACTGTCTTTATCTGCCGATCAGGTTGCCTATATTGGCGACGATTTAATCGACTGGCCCGTGATGGCGCAAGCTGGCTTAAGTGTAGCCGTGGCCGATGCCCATCCGGTTTTACTGCCACGTGCAAACTACGTGACTCGTATCGCTGGCGGTCGGGGTGCGGTGCGTGAACTGTGCGATTTGATCTTGATGGCGCAGAACAAATTTGAGGATGCCAAAGGGCAATCAGTATGAGTAAGAGCAGGCGTTGGATAACGCTGATTCTGGCCTTGATCGCCGTGGTGCTGATCGGCTGGAATCTCACCAACCAGGATGACAGCAAAGCGCCGGTGGCAACCAATACCCAAGAGCCAACGTACACCAGCGAAAAATCTCACTCTGTGGTTTATAACCCCACGGGGGCGTTAGCCTATAAACTGATCTCGGATAAAGTCACCTACTTTGCGGCCGATGAAGTTAGCTGGTTCGAAAATCCTGTGGCGACCACTTATGATGAAAACAAAGTGCCGACCTGGACCATTCGCGCTGATAAGGCAAAGCTGACCAAAGATCGTATGCTTTACCTTTACGGCCACGTTGAAGTGAATACGCTGACCCAGGATTCACAGCTTGAGCGCATCATCACCGATACCGCTCAGGTTAATCTGGTCACCCAGGATGTGACATCTGACGATCAGGTCACCCTATTTGGCCGCAGTTTTAATTCCACTGGCATGAAGATGCGCGGCAATTTACGAACAAAAAATGCCCAGCTGCTTGAAAAGGTCAAAACTTCCTATGAAATCCAAAATGAAAAAAAATAGCCTCAAGTTGTTGCTGGTAAGTGCACTGCTGGCCACCAGCCTGCCTGCGCTGGCCTTGACGGGTGATTCAGACAAACCCGTCAATATCGATTCCGTTAACCAGTCGCTTGATCTACAAGGCAACGTGGCGACCTTCACCGGCAATGTCATCGTTACCCAGGGTTCAATCAAGATCACCGCAGACAAAGTGGTGGTCACGCGTCCAGGCGGCGACAGCAAAAAAACCATCGTCGATGCTTACGGAACTCCCGCGACCTTCTATCAGATGCAAGACAACGGCAAACCGGTTCAGGGGCACGCTTCAAAGCTGCACTATGAGCTGGCGAACGATTTTGTTGAGCTGACGGGCAACGCCTTCATTCAGCAGCTGGACAGCAATATCAAAGGCGATCGCATCACCTATCTGGTCAAAGAACAGAAAATGCAGGCTTTCAGCCAGGGTGACAGCAAACGCGTGACCACCGTGCTGGTGCCGTCGCAGCTGCAAGACAAAAACGGCTCAACTGCGAGCCCAAAAAAGAGTAACTGATCGCTATGGCCACATTAGTCGCTGAAAATTTGGCGAAAGCCTATAAAGGCCGCCGCGTGGTAGAAGACGTCAGCCTGCAGGTAAAATCAGGTGAAATTGTTGGCCTGCTCGGCCCGAACGGTGCTGGCAAAACCACCACGTTTTATATGGTCGTGGGCATTGTCCCGCGCGATGCTGGCCGTATTGTCATTGATGATGAAGATATCAGTATCCTGCCACTGCATGCACGCGCGCGTCGCGGTATCGGCTATCTGCCTCAGGAAGCTTCGATCTTCCGCCGCCTGAGCGTGTATGACAACTTAATGGCCGTACTGCAGATTCGCGATGATTTAACGGAAGAACAGCGTCAGGATCGTGCAAACGAGCTGATGGAAGAGTTCCATATCGAACACCTGCGCGACAGCATGGGTCAGGCGCTCTCCGGAGGCGAACGACGTCGTGTGGAAATCGCACGGGCGCTGGCGGCCAACCCGAAATTTATCCTGCTGGATGAACCTTTTGCCGGTGTTGACCCCATCTCCGTTATTGATATCAAGAAAATCATCGAACATCTGCGTGACAGCGGCCTTGGCGTGCTGATTACCGACCACAACGTGCGTGAAACCCTCGCCGTGTGTGAACGCGCTTACATCGTCAGCCAGGGGCATCTGATTGCACATGGTACCCCTGATGAAATTCTTGCAGATGAGCAGGTTAAGCGTGTTTATTTGGGCGAAGAGTTCAGACTCTGATAAGGTGTCGGAATACCCGACATTTGCTTAGGAAATTCTGGCCGGATTATGAAGCAAGGTTTGCAACTCAGGTTCAGCCAACAGCTGGCAATGACCCCACAGTTGCAGCAGGCCATTCGTCTGCTGCAACTCTCGACGCTTGAACTCCAGCAGGAACTGCAACTGGCGCTGGAAAGCAATCCGCTGCTTGAGCAAACTGAACTGCATGAAGAAGTCGATGCGCGTGAACATCAGGAAAGTGATGCGTTAGATACACGCGAAGCGCTCGAACAGAAAGAGATGCCGGAAGAGCTTCCGCTCGACGCCACCTGGGATGAGATCTACACCGCAGGCACGCCTTCTGGTACCGGTACGGATTATCAGGATGATGAGTTGCCGGTCTATCAGGGCGAAACCACCCAGTCACTGCAGGATTACCTGATGTGGCAAGTGGAGTTAACGCCGTTCACCGATACCGATCGCGCCATTGCCACCTCGATTGTTGATGCCATCGACGAAACCGGCTACCTCACAGTCAGCGTTCAGGACATTTGCGACAGTATTGGCGATGAAGAGCTGACGCTGGAAGAAGTCGAAGCCGTGCTCAAGCGCGTCCAGCGTTTCGATCCCGTAGGTGTTGGCGCACGTGACTTGCGTGATTGCCTGCTGGTGCAGCTCTCGCAGTATGCTGCAGACACGCCGATGCTGGCCGAAGCGCGCCTGATCGTCAGTGAACATCTTGATCTGCTGGCCAACCACGATTTCCGCAGCCTGATGCGCGTCACACGTCTGAAAGAAGAGGTGTTAAAAGACGCGATGTTGCTGATTCAGTCACTTGATCCACGCCCCGGGCAGTCAGTGAACACCAGCGAACCTGAATACGTCATCCCGGACGTTCTGGTACGCAAGAACGGTGCGCGCTGGACGGTAGATCTCAACGCTGACAGCCTGCCACGTCTGAAGATTAATCAGCACTATGCCGCGATGGGCGGTTCGACGCGCAATGACAGCGATAGCCAGTTCATCCGCAGTAATCTACAAGAAGCCAAGTGGCTGATTAAAAGCCTCGAGAGCCGCAACGATACCTTGCTCAAAGTCACTCGCTGTATCGTTGAGCAACAGCAGGCGTTCTTTGAACAGGGTGAAGAGTACATGCGCCCGATGGTGTTGGCGGATATCGCACAGGCCGTCGATATGCATGAATCCACGATTTCTCGCGTGACCACGCAAAAGTACTTACATAGCCCGCGTGGCATTTTCGAACTGAAATATTTTTTCTCCAGCCACGTCAACACCGAGGGCGGTGGCGAAGCCTCCTCCACGGCGATTCGTGCGCTGGTGAAAAAATTGATTGCCGCGGAAAATCCCGCAAAACCCTTGAGCGACAGCAAACTCACCTCCATGTTATCCGATCAGGGCATCATGGTGGCGCGACGTACGGTTGCTAAATATCGCGAGTCTTTGTCTATACCGCCATCAAACCAGCGTAAACAGCTGGTTTGACCGAATGAGGAAGGAAGACCTATGCAGCTAAACCTAACCGGACTGAATGTTGAGATAACCGAGCCACTGCGTGAATTTGTAAACAGCAAATTTGCCAAACTAGAACACTACTTTGATCGTATCAATCAGGTTTATATTGTTCTGAAAGTGGAGAAGGTGACGCAGATTGCGGATGCAACACTGCACGTCAACGGCGGGGAGCTGCACGCCACAGCGGAAGCGGAAGACATGTACGCGGCCATCGACGGGTTAATCGATAAGCTTTCCCGTCAGCTGACCAAACATAAAGACAAACTGAAAAAACACTAACCTTCATGCTTGCAGAGTGCCGATCGGTTTGGCACTCAGAGCACAAATGGGGCGGGATGACCGCCCCGTTTTGTCATCTGCGCAAGCGCCAACGGGGAACTCGCCATTGCGGTATGAATGGCGTTACCCTTATGGCTATGTGAACTCGCAAGTGAAACGATGATGAACAACGATCTGACACTGGAATTGAGCTCGGTCCTCACACTGGACTGTACCCGAAGCGGCGTACACTGCCAGAGTAAAAAACGCGCGCTGGAAATTATCAGCGAGTTGGCAGCAAAGCAGCTCAATCTGCCGCACCAGACGCTTTTTGAAGCCATTTTGACCCGTGAGCGCATGGGCAGTACCGGCATTGGTAACGGCATCGCTATTCCACATGGCAAGCTGGAGGAGGATACGCTGCGTGCTGTTGGCGTGTTTATCAGCCTCGATCAGCCGATTGCCTTCGATGCCGTCGATAACCAGCCGGTTGACCTGCTGTTTGCCCTGCTGGTGCCTGCAGACCAGTGTAAAACCCATCTGCATACGCTGTCGCTGGTCGCGAAACGCCTGGCGGACAAAACCGTCTGCCGCCGTTTACGCGCCGCACAGAGTGATGAAGAGCTCTATGCGATTATCACAGAAGCTCAGGAAGAACACTCTTAAGCGACAGACACTTTTACCGGCGTTATCGCCGGTTTAAAACGGGAGAATTGTGATGGTGCTGATGATCGTTAGCGGTCGGTCAGGCTCAGGAAAGTCGGTTGCACTACGCGCCCTTGAGGACATGGGGTTCTACTGTGTTGATAACCTGCCGGTGGTATTGCTGCCGGAGCTGGCGAACACCTTAACGGAGCGCAACATTTCGGCTGCAGTCAGCATTGATGTGCGCAACATGCCTGAATCACCCGAAGTATTCGAAACGGCTCTCAACAATCTGCCTGAGTCGTTCTCTCCGCAGCTGCTGTTCCTGGATGCCGATCGCAATACCTTAATCCGCCGTTACAGCGATACGCGCCGCCTGCATCCCCTCTCCAGCAAAAATCTGTCGCTGGAAAGTGCCATCGATGAAGAGAGCGATCTGCTGGAGCCATTGCGATCGCGTGCTGATTTGATCATCGACACTTCCGAGATGTCGGTACACGAGCTGGCAGAGATGCTGCGAACACGCCTGCTGGGCAAGCGCGAGCGTGAATTGACCATGGTGTTTGAATCCTTTGGATTTAAACACGGCATTCCGATTGATGCAGATTACGTGTTCGATGTGCGTTTCTTACCGAACCCGCACTGGGATCCTAAACTGCGTCCGATGACGGGTCTTGATCGCCCGGTCGCCGCCTTCCTGGATCGTCATACCGAAGTGCACAACTTCATCTACCAAACGCGCAGCTATCTGGAACTGTGGCTGCCGATGCTGGAAACCAACAACCGCAGCTACCTGACCGTAGCCATTGGCTGTACGGGTGGTAAACACCGTTCAGTGTATATCGCTGAGCAGCTGGCGGATTACTTCCGTTCACGCGGTAAAAATGTGCAGTCTCGTCATCGCACTCTGGAAAAACGCAAATCATGACCGTGAAGCAAACCGTTGAGATTCGAAATAAGCTGGGTATGCACGCTCGTCCGGCCATGAAGCTGTTCGAGTTGGTACAGAGTTTTGATGCTGAGGTGCTGCTGCGTAACGAGGCGGGAACGGAAGCCGAGGCCAGCAGTGTGATTGCATTGCTGATGCTGGACTCGGCAAAAGGCGGCCATATTGAGATTGAGGCCAGCGGCCCGGAGGAAGTCCAGGCGCTGGCAGCCGTCATTGAGCTGTTTGAAGCGGGCTTTGACGAGGACTAGAAGCGATTAATGCAGCTTGTAGCGTTCAAGGAAGCCTTCGCCCCCAAGCTGTCGCATCTGTCGCATGATCCACTGCTGACGCATACGGACATACCCTGAAGGCGCATCCGCGCGGAAGCGAATAGGATTAGGTAACACCGCCGCCAGCAGCGCGGCTTCAGAGATCGTCAGGCGACTGGCGGGTTTATGAAAGTAGCGCTGCGAAGCTTCTTCCACACCAAACACACCGTTGCCAAACTCTGCGATATTCAGGTACACCGTCAAAATTCGGCGTTTAGTCCAGACGGTTTCAATGCCCACCGTCAGCCCGGCTTCCAGGCCTTTACGCACCCAACTGCGACCATCCCATAAAAACAGGTTTTTAGCCGTCTGCTGAGACAAGGTTGAGGCACCGCGCATCCGCTCGCCACCTTCGTTATCCAATACTTGTTGAATCGCGTCGACATCAAATCCCCAGTGTTCCGGAAATTTCTGATCTTCAGAGGCAATCACCGCCAGTGCCATCCACGGGGAAATATCATCCATCCCCACCCAATCGGAATGGGCGACATAATCAAAGCGGCCACTCATCCAGGCCCCAAGCTGACGCTCTACCATCACCGCTGAAAACGGTACAGGCAGGAAGGCAAAGATCACAATTCCTGCGAGCCAAACCCCAAGCCAAGCCAGTAGCACTTTTACTACCAGCACTTTAATGCGTTGTCCCAGTTTCCCTTTACTCTTACTCATGCAATTTTCTCTTACCTGTTCCCTGAGTTAATCAATCACTCAAGTCACGATTTCATATATCTGCGATTCAAGCCTAACCTTTATCCCTCATTGCCAGTCACTTAGAAGGAAAGTTATTACCTGCGCAACCATCGTTCCTCTATTAGAGCCAATTACATCAAGCACTTCCGCCAACAAGGAATCGGTTCCATGGTGAAAAAACCATCAGAATCTTTACCGTCAAACACTTAAACCGATGTGATTAAGATCACAATTAAACTTTCACAATACTTAACATTAAACTTTCAAAGCATTTGAATATGTTCATTGATAAGCGAGACCATTCTGAAAAACGTGGCGAAAATAGCATCGCCGACTCAGCCAACTCCCTGTTTTGAGGTAAAGCACCTCCCCCTCATTTTGGTTTACATTACGGCGTTAAACCCTAAACTGGAACTTTCTAAAGAGGGTTTCCAAAACGTTTTGGATAACCCGCCAAAAACCTCATATTTCTTGTCTAATATCAGTATGTTAAGCTTATTTAACTGCGATTTTTTAGCGGAATAAGATTTTCAACGCTGCCGACAGGCTTTTCCTGCTTCTGGCTGAAGGAAATCCAGGCAAAAAGCAGAACATTTGGTCAAAAATAGTGCAATACGGCAAAGAAATTAATTCCTTACTTGACTGTGTCAGCAAATTAATGTTTTCTGTATTTAAACGCTGCTCAACATCACACAATTTAATGAATCTTGTCACAAGCGTTGGCGAATTTGTTAAGGTGATTTTGAAGCGTCATCCAATACCAAACTGTTGCTGATTCAATCGACCACTAACGATAGCAGCAGTACCCATTTCCCTGGTGTTGGCGCAGTATTCGCGCACCCCAGTTTCGACTGGGGTCATTTTTTTCTGGCGTACTACGATTTTTCCCGCTCTGCTACCCATTCGCGTAACACGTTAACTTCATGTTGCCACTCATGTTTTAATTCGTCGATCCACTCCTGCACGTTATCCCACCAAGCTGGCAATTCCGGGGACTGAATCTGCTTCGCGAGCTTTTGCAAGTGCAACAGACCCACCGAACCTGCCGCACCTTTGATCTTATGCCCCTCTTCCGCAATCCCTTTCTGGTCACGCGCCATCATGTTGGAATCCAGCACTTCAAGATAACCCGGCATCATTTGCTCAAACATCGTCAGGCTTTGCTTAATCAAACCCGGGCCGACCAGTTCAATGTATTGCTCCAGCATCTCGACATCGAGTAGCGTGCGGGAATGCTCGTCTGATGAGCTCATAACAGCCTCTGACGCGTCTCCCTGGTAATCCCAGAACTTTTTGATTATCGCGGTCAGAGCTGGCACGGCCAGCGGCTTACTCAACACATCATCCATACCCGCATCGAGGTACTCTTTTTTATCTTTGAGGACATTGGCAGTGAGCGCCACTAACGGCGGTAACGAGATGCCGGCGTGCTGCTGATGTATGGCACGCGAGACATCCAGCCCGGTCATATCGGGCAGCTGGATATCGAGCAACACCAGATCAAACTCCTGCGGATCGAACATCGCCAGCGCGTCACTGCCGGTCATCGCCACTTCCACGCTGCATCCCAGTTTTTCCAATACCGAACGGGCGACAATCACGTTCAATTCGATATCTTCCACCAGCAGCACGTGCAGCGCCGGCAACGGCATGCTGTCGTCTACGTTCTCATCTTCTACTTCATCCGCCACGCGCGGTGCTTTGATATCGACCCTGAAGCATGAACCCTGACCCGGCGCGCTGCGGACGCTGATATCGCCGCCCATGGCCTGTGCCAGGCGGCGTGAAACGGCCAGGCCAATCCCGGTTCCCGTTGCGGGCTTACCGCCCTGCTGATCTTTCACCTGGTAATACATGGCGAAGATTTTATCCTGCTCGTCCTGCGGAATCCCCATGCCGGAATCCTGTACTTCGAAGTGCAGCGTTTCGTCCGGGTGATAAGCCACACGCACCACGATTTCACCCTGCTGGGTGAATTTCACCGCATTGCCAATCAGGTTCCACAAAATCTGACGCAGGCGCGTCCCATCCGCCGAAATTTTATGCGGCAGCGGGAGTTCCGGGGCCATGACAAACTTCAGCCCTTTCGGCTGCGCCAGCAAGCCAGAGAGGTTTTCAAGATCCGCCAGGAAGCCAGTGAAATCGAGCGGCTGATTATCCAGTTGCACTTTGCGGCGCTCAATTTTGTCCACTTCAATCACATCATTGAAGATGTTGCCGAGGGTGATGGCGGAGACATGGATGGTTTTCAGGTACTTAAGCTGTTCCTGATTGAGATCGGTATCCAACAGAATGCGGCTCAGCCCCACAATGCCATTCAACGGCGTACGCAGCTCGTGGCTGATGGTGGATATAAAGGTGGTTTTCTCACGGCTGGCGTTCTCCAGCGCGTCCTGATAGCGCTTGCGCTCAGTAATATCGCGTCCGAAGCCCATCAAGCCACTGCGTTTCCCCACGCGGTCATAGTAGGGCACTTTACGAATTTCAAAGCAGGCCTTGCGCCCGTCAGGATATTGCAGCCACTGTTCGTAAGTCAGAGAGACATTATGACGGAACACTTTCTCATCAGTTTCCAGTACCTTGGAGGCGGCATCTTCGTCGTAGATATCGCGCGGTGTCAGCCCAATTAACTGTTTCTCGCTCATCCCCGTCAGCAGCTCCATCGCGCGGTTACAGCCAGAGAACTGTTTGTCGATGTTGCGATAGAACACCAAATCCGGTGAGGCATCGAGGAAAGAGCGTAAGAAGGAAGATTGCTGCTCCAGCTCAATCTGCGCCTGTTCGCGACGTGCCATCTCTTCGCGCAACTTATCCATCACCTGTTCGCGCGCTTGCTCAGCTTTGATACGGTCATTAATTTCCTGATTAAGCTGAGCAATGGTTTCTTTCATCTGCTGATTGAGTTCGAGGTCGCGCGTGCGCATCTCCTCCAGCTTGTCCACCAGCCTGGTGAGCCGCTGGCGTGACTCTTCCAGTTGATCGACCACCACCGACAGGAAATAAACCGCCCAGGGGGTAATTAACAGACCGAAGAATATCGAACGTACCACGTCAATGCTTTCTACATGGCCACGCAGCACCATGGTGACCGCCATCTGCACCACCATGGCCAGCACCACCAGCGCCGAAGCCAGCAGCAGTGAGAAGCGCACTAGCCCCAGCTTGACCATCAAATCAACGTAGTACTGCGCTAAAAGACGAATCTGTTTCATGTCGAACTCCCTGAACGAAATCTGGCCCATAATAGCGTAATTATCGCCGCACTGCGCCGCTTCCCCTTACCTGACGACACAGACTTCGCCCCATTCTGGTGCATCGCAATGCCATTTCGCCGACGTTCGGCTCTTTATGCGCAAATCGCTTGACTAATTCTGCCAACTGAATAATCTGGAGGGCCGCACTTTTGCGGCCCTTTCATTACATCCCGTGCTATTCAGCATGTCAGCAGCCATTGCGCCTGGTGGTTGCGTTTCTTTATTGCATATCCATTCAACTTAAGTGCTGTTTTAATCACGTCACGCATGATTAATTTTACTAATGGCAGCCCGATTTTGATTCAAATATGACGCCATAAGAAAAACAGATACATGAAGTGTCCGAAACCGCACCAACAGAATTTTATGCTGACAGGTGCGGGTTATTCAGCATTGTTTGGATATCTGAGGCGTTCATCACAGTGAGACGGCTCACACTTCATAGGGGAATCAGAATCCTCAGATTGACATATATTTACGTAATAAATCCTTCATAATCATTAAGTTAAATCACAAAAAAGCCAATTAACCGCAATAAAGCTGGCTATTTGACCTGAGTTCGCTTTCCCGATAAGTTGGAATTCCGCTGGATGCTTTCCAGTCGGGACTGTGTCTCGGCATATCTATGCAGCAAGAAACTCCCTCTGGATGCAAGTTATCTCCTGTAAGAGACCGGAAGTAAGAGCAGCTCATCAAGGACGTGAAACTCTTCTCTTGAGAGCCTTTGCTCAGTATTGCGACGTCCGCGTTTAAGCGCGGCGAAAACGAATTGATACAGCACGCAGCGGTGCTCTGTGCTCGAAATAATGCAGGTAATGTCAAAAGCAGTTTAAGGAGACCCTCAATGTCCACTCAAAAACCTCATCCATATGGTTTGTATGATCCCTCAGCAGGCAGTGATAGCTGTGGTGTCGGGTTTATTACCCGTAAGGACGGCGAGCAGACCCATGAGATCCTGCAGATGGCGCATAGCGCACTGTGCACGGTGCCACACCGTGGCGGTATGTCTGCTGAAGGCGTGGGCGATGGCGCGGGTGTCAACGTCGATCTTTCTCTGAATTTCTTCCGTAAAGTGACGGGCCAGCCGCTGGAAGCCGGTCGCTTTGGTGTGGGTAACTTCTTCGTCCCTAAAGATGCCGAACTGCGTGCAAACGCCGAGCGTCTGGTTGAAGAAACTCTGGCCGCACATAACTTTGCCGTGCTGGTGAAACGCGATATGCCGCTGGACGGCAGCGTGACGCGCCCTGCTGCGCTGCAATTCCAGTTACCGATTGTGCAGTGGGTCTTCGCCGCGCCACAAGAAGTGACTGAACAGATTGAATTTGAGCGCCATATCTATCGCGCGCTGCTGGATATTGAAGCGCGTGCCTTTACGGAAAGCGAATTCGGCGGACTCTATCCGCTGTCGCTCTCTTCGCGCACCCAGGTGTTTAAAGCACGCCTGAACTCCAACGAAGTGATTCCTTACTTCAAAGATTTGACCGATGCGGATCACCAGGTGCGCGGGCTGTTCTTCCATACCCGCTTCTCAACCAACACCGATCCGCACACCACTATGGCTCAGCCATTCCGTTTGATGGCGCACAACGGTGAGCTGAACACCGACCGTAAAAACCGCATCGCAGAAGCGGCGCTGATGTTAGCGCGCGGCAAAAAAATCGTGCGTCCGAAAGGCCAGTCTGACAGCTCACGCCTCGATCAGAGCATCCACAGCCGTTTGATGGAAGATAACCTCGACCTGATCAACGCCGTGGTCTCCATGATGCCGCCTGCGTGGGAAAACGACACCTCACTGTCAAATGAAGTACGCGCCATGCTTGAATACTTCTCTCTTTATGAAGAGAAGAACGATGGTCCGGCAGCCCTGATCTTCGGCAACGGTGAAGTGATCGGTGCGCGTCTTGACCGCCTGGGTCTGCGTCCGCTGCGTTCGGTAGAAACGGCAGAATATATCGGTGCGATGTCCGAAGCAGGCCAGATTGCCTTCCCACCGGAAAGCGTCCTGCGTCGTGGCCGTATCGAAGCGGGCGGCATGCTCTATTACGATCACAAAGAAAAACGCTCTTACACCACCGTGGAAGCGCTGGAAAAACTGGCAGCAGAGAAAGATTACCTTTCACTGCTGAGCGCCGCGCGTGTTGACCTGCACGACCTGCCAGAAATTCAGGCGGAGAAGCTCGGTTCGCCGCTGCGTTATCGTGGTGACCTCAAAACCTATCAGCGTTTTGTGGCCTACTACTACAACCAGGAAAGCTTCAAATTCATGATGGACCCGATGCTGCAAACCGGCGCTGAGAAGATCTCAGCAATGGGTTACGGCAACGCCATCAATGGCCTGTCCGACCATGAAGGCGGCATGGCGCACTACTTCTCGCAACGTTTTGCTCAGGTCACCAACCCGCCACTGGATTCCATCCGTGAAGCGGACGGCATGACGCTGCGCGTCGCGCTGGGCGCAAAACCGCATCTGGGCCGCAGCAAAGGCCAGCAGGTTATCGTGCCGACGCCGATCCTGACTCACCTCGACATGCTGCGCCTGCGTGAGCAAGACGTCGCGCCTTACGCGCGCTTTGAGATGCTCTACGAGCCGGTGATCGGCAAAGATATCGTTAGCCGTGCAGCCAACGCCAAAGCGCTGGAAAACGCTATTGATAACCTGGCACAGCAGGTAGTGGATTTCGCACGCCAGCAAGGCGGCATCGCGGTCATCACTGACCGCCATATCTCTTCGACTCATGCGGCGATTCCGATGCTGCTGATGGTTTCTGCCATCAACCAGCGCCTGGTGCAGGAAGGTTTGCGCCTGGACGTTTCTCTGGTGGTCGAGAGTGGCCAGAGCATCTCTTCACACCATATTGCTGCCACCCTGGGCTTCGGTGCGTCAGCGGTCTATCCGCTGGGCGTGCAGATGCGTGCAGAAGAGAAGTTTGGTGAGGGCGAAGAAGGCAATAAAGCCTTTAAGCGCTATGCCAAAGCGGCTGAAAAAGCCTTGATGAAAACCATGGGTAAAGTGGGTCTCTGTACCGTGGAGAGCTATAGCTGTGGTGAGTTCTTTGAGCCAAACTTCCTCGATACCGAAGATCCGGTACTGAAGAAGTACTTCCCGAATATCAAAACGCCGGTGGGTGGCGCGGGCTTCCCGGCTATCGCCCAGATGGCGGTTGACTGGCATCAAAGCGCGCTGAAAATTCAGGGCGAGGCAGAAGTGCCGTTGCTGGGTCTGTTTAAAGAGCGCGCAGAGGGTGCGGGTCACTCCTACGGCACCATTGCCGTGCGTACCTTTATCGATATGACTGAGCAGCCGATTCGCTTCGCGGACAAAGCGCGCGAGGAAGACAACTTTATCCGTCTGATGACGCTGGCCAAGCTGGACAACGCCTTCAACATCAAAGCGGACGCCTTTAAAGACAGCAGCTTCGAACGCATCCCGAACGAGGTGATTGATTCACTGGCGATCACGCCGGATTACCGTCAGTTCTCCAGCCTGATGCACGCAGAACGTAAGCGTCGTCCTGCGGCCCTGCGTGACATTCTCGCGCTGCCATGTGATTTGACTCACGTTGACAGTGAAGCCGAATTTGGTCGCAAGCTGGGGCGCTACTCGCTGGTCAACAACGGTTTTGCGACCCGCGGGCTGAAGTGCGAAGCCGTCAGCGGCAGCCTGAACCAGTTCGAACTGCGTTTGATTGATTCTATCGCTGGCCTGAAGCCAGAAAACGAGCGTCTGGAAGCACTGTCGCGCGCGCTGAAAACCCGTTTCAGCGACGATATCGAAAGCAGCAACGTGGCAAACGGTGTACTGACAATTACCGCTTACGGTAAAGCGGCAGAGTATCTGTCCCTGATCTTTACCGCTCTGCCTTCGCTGCCGCTGGATGAGATTCAGCCGGCACACGAAATTACCCGCACTTTCGCCTCTGGCGCGATGAGCCACGGTGCGCTGGTCGCCCCTGCGCATGAAGCCGTAGCACACGGCACCAACATGGTGGGCGGTATGAGTAACTGTGGTGAAGGTGGCGAGCACTATTCACGTCACGGCACCATCCGCGCCTCACGTATTAAACAGCTGGCTTCAGGTCGTTTTGGCGTCTGGGCTGCCTATCTGGCCGATCCGATGCTGGAAGAGCTGGAGATCAAAATTGGTCAGGGTGCGAAACCGGGTGAAGGCGGTCAGTTGCCGGCACCGAAAGTGACGGTAGAAATCGCTGCAGCACGTGGCGGTACGCCGGGTGTTGAGCTGGTTTCACCGCCACCGCATCACGACACCTACTCGATCGAAGATTTGGCTCAGCTGATCCACGACTGTAAAGCGGCACGTGTGCGCGTTATCGTCAAACTGGTGTCTTCTGAGGGCATCGGCACCATCGCTGTCGGCGTGGCCAAAGCCGGCGCTGACGTGATTAACGTGGCAGGTAACACCGGCGGTACCGGTGCGGCTTCGGTCACCAGCCTGAAGTACACCGGACGCGTTGCCGAAATCGGTATCGCTGAAGTGCACCAGGCGCTGTGTGCTAACGGCCTGCGTGACAAAGTGCAGCTGCGCTGCTCCGGTGCACAACAAACCGGTAGCGATGTGATCAAATCCGCCCTGCTCGGCGGCGACAGCTTCGAGTTTGGTACCACCGCGCTGATGATGCTGAAATGCGTGATGGCGAAAAACTGTAACGTTAAATGCCCGGCCGGTTTGACCACCAACGCCGAAGCTTTTGATGGTGATCCGCGTCAGCTGGCGCAGTACTTCGTCAACGTCGCACAAGAAGTCCGTGAGTTCCTGGCACGCCTCGGCTTGCGTTCACTGCGTGAAGCGCGTGGACGTTCTGATCTGCTGCACCTGATGGATCACCCGCTGGAAGTGGGCAAACTGGACCTGCGTGCCATGTTGACCGTGGTGCCAGAGCAGAAAATCGCTAAGCCGGTTTATCTGGAAAAAGATTTTGAACTGGACAACGGCTGGGTCGAAGAGCTGAAAACGCAGCTTATCGGCCAGGCGAGCCGCGATATCTCGCTCGGTGCCGGCATCACCCTGAACAACCGTAATAAGAGCGTGGGCGGCCAGCTGGCCATCGACATCGAGCGTATGCTCAACCACGAATTATCAGCTGAACAACGTGCTGCTCTGCCAGCGGTGTTCAAAGACGATCGTGGCCGCCATTATCTGGCACCGCGCACCGTGAACATCCACACCAGTGGCTCTGCGGGCCAGTCATTCGGTGCCTTCTGCAACGATGGTATGCAGATGAAGCATTACGGCACCTGTAACGATGGCGTAGGCAAAGGCCAGTGTGGTGGCGAGTTGGTGGTGATGTCACCAGGCGGCGGCGCACAAGACAGCGATGGCAACGTGCTGATCGGTAACTTCGCGCTGTTCGGCGCAACCGGTGGTCGTCTATACGTACAAGGCCAGGCGGGCGACCGTTTCGCCGTGCGTAACTCTGGCGCAACGGCGGTTGTTGAAGGCGTGGGTGACTTCTGCTGCGAATACATGACCAATGGCGCGATTCTGAACCTGGGCACCTTCGGTAAAGGTTTCGGTAACGGCATGAGCGGCGGTTTCGCTTACCAGTATGACCCGTATGGTGCACTGGCAGGCCACGCAGCGGGAGATTCCGTGCTGTTCGGTTCTATCGCCGACGAAGATGAAATGGCGCAGGTGCACAAGCAAGCGGTGCTGACCATGCTGAACTGGCATCTGGAAGCCACTCAGTCTCCTCGTGCAGCCTGGCTGTTGGATAACTGGGAAACCGAGTGCCATCACTTTGTCTACGTGATGCCACGTTCGCTGCTGCTGTATCAAGACGGTGGCGAGATCCTGAAGGCGAAGTCACGTAAGGATCTGCTCGAAGAGCTGTCAACGTCACTGGCTGCGCATCAGGTTGCGAAATTCAAAGCGGCCTGGCGTACCGGCAAAACCATCGCTGATGGTGCAGTACCGGCTTACGGTGCCACAGATACGCTGGAGATGTTTGTCCTGCTGAACAACTACACCGTGCTGAGCTTCGCGCAGCAACTGGCGCTGGGCAAGCTGCCGAAAGGCACTTCAGTGGAAGATCCTGCGGTGGAAAAAGCCGTGCGTAATCTGCTGATGACCGAAGACTTTGCCCTGATCAGTAAGCTGCAACGCCATGCGCGTTCAGCGATTGAGAGCTACAGCGATGATGAACTGGCTAGCCTGATCGCGGCAAAACGTATGTCGGATTATAAAGCGGCACTGACGCAACGTAACATTCGCTCGATGGACAGCCTGGCAACCTATGGCTGGATCATTTATCAGGATGCCCGTAACCGCGAGGTGCTTGGCCATCTGCCTGATTTCGAAGAGCTGTTTGCGCGTGCTGCACTGCCAGAAATCGCCGCTGCCGTCGGGAAACTTTCCTGATAGCAGCACCAATGAATGTGTGTATATTGACTGAACATCACGAGACGGGTTTGAGTACAGATATCCATGAAGATTCCTTACATTCCTGAAGATGCGCCCTTTAACGGCGAACAGAAATATTGGCTGGCGGGTTTTCTCGCCGGCCTCCACTCGCGCCTGTTGGTATTAGAAGATAAGCAGACTGCCCCTGCGGCCGGTGGCGCCACCAATACGCAGTTGCACATTCTGTTCGGTTCGCAAACCGGCAACGCAGAAGCGCTGGCACAGACCGCTGCCAAAGCCGCGCGTGCCAAAGGTTTGGTTCCTGTGGTTCAGGCCTTGGGCGAAGTCGATTTGGATGTGTTTGCGACCATGCGCCATGTGCTGATCGTGACCTCAACCTACGGCGAAGGCGAAATGCCGGACAATGCACAGCTGTTCTGGCAGGCGCTTTCTGCCAGCACCGCGCCCCGTCTGGAGCAGATGCACTTTGCCATCCTGGCAATTGGCGATACCGGCTACGACGGCTTCTGCCAGGCAGGTAAGTTCTTCGACATGCGTCTGGAACAGTTGGGCGCGAAACGCGTCTTTGACCGCATCGATTGCGATATCGACTACGAAGAGCCATCCAGTGCATGGATTGGCGATGCGATGCCACAGTTTGCGGCCAGTGCAGGCAGCAGCGGCACGGTGTTAGAAAGCGCGCCTGAAGCCCCTGTGATCCCAGGTAGCAACAAACAGAACCCTTATGCCGCCGCACTGGCGACCAATAAGCGTCTGTCTGGCGAGTCTTCAGCGAAAGATATTCGTCACTTCGAATTCGACCTGACCGACAGTGGCCTGAAGTACGAAGCCGGTGATGCGCTGGGCGTGATCCCCGTCAACGACGCTGAGCTGGTGACTCTGCTGCTGAGTGAGCTGAAAGCCGATTACGAAACGCCGGTACCGGGCTTTGACCGCAACCTCGGCGATCTGCTGACTTATCAGTTCGAGATATCTGAGCCGTCACGCAAGCTGATCGAGTGGGTTGGACAGCACACCGCGAACCAGGAACTACTGCACGTGTTGCAGCACGATGATAAAGACACCCTGGCGAACTGGCTGTGGGGCAAAGACACCCTGGACCTGCTGCAGCTGGAGCTGAAGCGTAATCTGTCCGTGCCGGAGTTGGTTGCGATGCTGCGTCCGCTGCAACACCGCGCGTACTCCATCTCTTCCAGCTCGAAGACTCATCCAAATCAGGTGCATCTGACCATTGCTTCTGTGCGCTATCACAGCGGCGGCCGTGAGCGTAAGGGTGTGTGCTCCACTTACCTGGCTGAGCGTGTGCGTCGTGGCGAGAAGCCAGCGATCTTCATTTCGCCGAACAAAGCGTTCCGCGTCCCAGCGAATGGCAATGCGCCACTGATCATGGTTGGCCCAGGTACCGGTATCGCTCCGTTCCGCGCCTTCCTGCAAGAGCGTCAGTCAACTGGTGCAGACGGTAAAAACTGGTTGTTCTTTGGCGACCAGCATCAGGAACACGATTACATCTACGAAGATGAATTGAGTGGCTGGCAGCAGAGTGGCCTGTTGACGCACCTCGACCTGGCGTTCTCACGCGATCAGGAAGAGAAGATTTACGTGCAGAACCGTATGTTGGAAAAAGGCGCCGAGCTGTATGCCTGGCTGCAAGAAGGGGCTTACTTCTATGTGTGTGGCGATGCCTCACGCATGGCGAAAGATGTCGACGCTGCGCTGTATGAAGTGGTACGCCAGTTTGGTGGCCTCTCCAGTGAACGTGCTGCGGCTTACATCGACCAGTTGAAGAAAGATAAGCGTTATCTGCGCGACGTCTACTAAGACCCGCCGTAGCGATTTGTAGGGTGCGGCCTTCAGGCCGCCCGATGTGAGCAACGGTTGCGCCAGAACGCGCCCACACAAATGTGCAGATATAAAAAAACGGGCCAAACGGCCCGTTTTTTAATGCATGCGATTTACTTCACCACGCGTAATGAAGGACGTCCACCACGCGGTGGCGGCTCATCATCCGGCGAGTGATCATCATCAGCCGCATCGTCTGGACGATCGCCATCAATCACAGACATCATCGTCTCTTCCTGGCCGCCCTCTTGCTCGTCCGTTGCCAGCTCGTAAGCCGGTTCAGGTTCGAACATGGTACCTGCACCATTCTCTCGCGCATATATGGCGAGAACGGCTGCCATCGGGACAGAAACCTGGCGTGGAACGCCGCCGAAGCGCGCATTGAAACGCACTTCATCATTAGCGAGGTCCAGATTACCCACCGCGCGTGGCGCGATGTTCAGAACGATCTGACCATCCCGCGCATACTCCAGCGGCACCTGCACACCAGGCAGATTGATGTCGACCACCAGATGCGGCGTCAGCTGGTTGTCGAGCAACCAGTCATAAAACGCGCGCAGCAGATAGGGACGACGAGCCGTTAGTTGCGACATTTCCATACATTAGCCCCGGGCTTGCAGGCGCATTTCACGTTCCGCTTCCGTTAATGAAGCGAGGAATGAGTCACGTTCAAATACGCGCGTCATGTAGCCTTTCAGCTCCTTAGAACCCGCGCCAAGCAGATCTACGCCCATCTGCGGCAAACGCCACAGCAGCGGTGCCAGGTAGCAATCCACCAGGCTGAACTCTTCGCTCATGAAGAATGGCGTACGTGAGAACAGCGGTGCAATCGCCAGTAACTCTTCACGCAGTTGCTTACGTGCAGCGTCTGCTTCTGCATTGTTACCGGTTTCGATGGTACGCATCAGGGTATACCAGTCCTGCTCAATGCGATGCATCATCAGACGGCTTTCGCCACGTGCAACCGGATAGACCGGCATCAGCGGTGGATGCGGGAAACGCTCATCAAGGTATTCCATGATGATGCGTGATTCATACAGCGTCAGTTCACGGTCGACCAGCGTAGGTACGGTGCGATACGGGTTGAGGTCAATCAGATCCTGTGGCAGGTTATCCGTTTCAACCTGCTCGATCTCCACGCTGACGCCCTTTTCGGCCAGTACGATACGTACTTGATGGCTAAAAATGTCAGTCGGACCCGAAAACAGCGTCATTACCGAACGTTTGTTGGCAGCGACAGCCATGAAAACCTCCAAGTTTGTTCACAAAAAGTTACTGCGAATAGCCAACCACACGGCGACTCACCGATTCATCAGATCGCACACAGCCAGCGTGCATCACATTATTCTGCCATCCCGACAGGAATAACGCGCACAACGCTCCAGCTTGCGGGCGCAAAGTGTCAGTGAGTTTACCAGATTTTAAGCAGCTTGTGGGGCAGGGATAATCATTTGCGGGCAAAATGCGGGTAAAGCTCGCGTTTTTAGCGTGAGAAAGCATAAATGAAGGCAATAAAAAACCCGCCGAAGCGGGTTTTTTGAGCAAATCGTGTCTGCCGAAGCAGCAACAATTAACGCTTAGAGAACTGCGGACGACGACGTGCTTTACGCAGGCCGACTTTCTTACGTTCAACTTCACGTGCGTCACGGGTAACGAAGCCCGCTTTACGCAGTTCAGGACGCAGAGACTCGTCGTATTCCATCAGAGCGCGTGTGATACCGTGACGGATCGCACCAGCCTGACCAGAAATACCACCACCTTTAACAGTGATGTACAGGTCAAATTTACCAACCATATCAACCAGCTCCAGCGGCTGACGCACGACCATGCGTGCAGTCTCACGACCGAAGTATTGCTCCAGTGAGCGCTGGTTAATGACGATGTTACCGCTACCCGGCTTGATGAATACGCGAGCAGCAGAGCTTTTGCGGCGACCAGTGCCGTAGTTTTGAGTTTCAGCCATTGCCTATAATCCCGATTAAATGTCAAGAACTTGCGGTTGCTGCGCCGCGTGGTTGTGCTCGTTACCTGCGTAAACTTTCAGTTTACGGTACATAGCACGACCCAGTGGGCCTTTCGGCAGCATGCCTTTAACCGCGATTTCAATCACACGCTCAGGACGGCGCTCGATCATCTCTGCAAAGGTCGCTTGCTTGATACCACCGATGTGGCCAGTGTGGTGATAGTAAATCTTGTCAGTACGCTTGTTGCCGGTTACAGCAACTTTGTCAGCGTTCAGAACGATGATGTAATCACCGGTATCAACGTGCGGAGTGTATTCCGCTTTATGCTTACCACGCAGACGGCGCGCCAGTTCAGTCGCCAGGCGACCCAAGGTTTTGCCCGTTGCGTCAACAACATACCAGTCACGCTGTACGGTTTCTGGTTTAGCTGTAAAAGTTTTCATTGAAAAGCTTACCCAAATAAAAAGTTACACGTTGGTGAAATCCCAAACGCTAAGTAAACGAATGAGGCTCACACGACCATTTTGCCCAGCAAGCCACCCCTTCAAGTGAGTTACCGGATCACATCGGATTCTGGGAAAGAAAATCGATGCTGTAACGTGGGGTCGCAAGATTATAGAGAAGTCGAACTCAAAGATCGAACCTTTTTGCATCTAAATCCTGCGATTTCTGCCCCGCTATCAAGGCAGATGCGGCAGACGCAAATACTCTTCGCTCTGCATCTCCTGCAAACGCGATAAGCAGCGTTGATACTCAAACTTTAAGCGTGTGCCCTGATAAATTTCGAACAGTGACGTTTCCGCTGCCACAACCAATTTGACGTGGCGTTCATAGAATTCATCGACCAGCGCCAGGAAGCGCCGAGCCTGATCTTCCGTCTTGTAAATCATCACCGGCACATCATACAGCAATACGCTGTGGAAGCGGCGCGATAGCTCAATATAGTCATGCTGACTGCGCCCTTCTCCGCATAATGCGAGGAAATCAATCGCCAGCACGCCTTCATTGACGCCCAGCGTCGGCATCTGGCGGTGGTTAATCTCCAGAACGAGCGCATCCTCACGCGCTTTTCCTGACAGCGCGCGGAACATACGCTCCATTTCTGCGTGCGTGGCCTCGTTGAGTGGGAAATTCCACAGATGTGCCGAGGTCAGGGTGCGCAGGCGATAATCGATGCCAGCATCGACATTCATCACGTCACAATGGCGCTTAATCTGCTCAATCGCGGGCAGGAAGCGAGGACGTTGCAAGCCATTGCGGTACAGGTCATCCGGTGGAATGTTTGAGGTAGCCACCAGCGAGATACCCCGTGCAAACAGCGCCTCCATCAGCGTTCCCAATAACATCGCATCGGTAATGTCGGACACAAAAAATTCGTCGAAACAGAGAATATCGGTTTCAGCTTTAAAACGGTCAGCCACAATCAACAGCGGATCGCTGTGCCCTTGCAGCTGCGTTAACTCTTCATGGACGCGCAGCATAAAACGGTGAAAATGCAGACGCATCTTGCGATCGCCAGGAATAGACTGAAAAAATAAATCCATCACCCAGGTTTTACCCCGCCCAACGCCGCCCCACATGTAAAGACCACGCACCGGCGTTTCGTTGCTGCTTTTCTCTTTGGTCATCAGCTTAGATAAACGGCCAAACAGCCCTTTCGCTGCCGGCTCTGGCGCGGGTTTACGCGCTATCAATCCTTGCTGAATAGCATCTAAGCGGGTTATCGCTTCGCGTTGTACGTCGTCCGGGCGAAACTCGCCCTGTGACAGCGCCTGCTCATAACGGGCAAGCGGAGATAAGGTTTGCATGGTTCTCTCAGAATCCCTGAAAAAGTCCGATTCACGGGTCGGTTGGCGAAAATTAGGCCGCACTACACTAAGCGATGCAGCCCGAGAGTTCCACTTCCAATAGATTATTGGGTATAGTGGCTGCTAATGAAGTTGAAACAGAAGCAATGCCCTACGAAGCAACGGAAATTACACGGGAGTCATTATGACCTGGGAATATGGGCTGATTGGTTTAGTGATTGGCATTATTGTCGGCGCGGTAGTCATGCGTTTTGGCAACAAAAAGCTGCGTGAGCAGCGTAGCATGCAGTATGAACTGGAAAAATCGAAGGCGGAGCTGGCAGATTATCGCGAAGAGCTCACCAACCACTTTGCTCGCAGCGCAGAGCTGCTGGACAACATGGCACATGATTATCGCCAGCTGTACCAGCATATGGCAAAAGGCTCTAACGACCTGCTGCCAAACCTGCCGGGCGAAAAGAATCCGTTTGCTTACCAACTGACGGAAGCCGAAGCGGATAACGATCAGGCACCGGTGCAAATCCCGCGTGATTATTCAGACGGCGCATCCGGTCTGCTGCGCGGTAGCGATCGCACTCCACGCAAATAATCCTTTTGGGGCACAGCTTAGCTGTGCCCTTTTTGTTTCCGAACACTTGCCCCAAACTACGGTCACACTTTTTATCCTCTTTTCGCAGTGAGAGCGTTTGCAATGAAAAAACAAGCACGACTGTTAAGCGCATTAGCCTTGAGCATTGGTATGAGTCTGGCCGCAACGCCCGGCGCAATGGCCACGCTGCCCGCACAGGTTCAGGGACAAGCACTGCCGAGTCTGGCTCCGATGCTGGAAAAAGTTCTGCCGGCGGTGGTCAGTGTGCATGTAGAAGGCACCGACAGCGGCCAGCAAGCACAGGATATTCCTGAACCTCTGAAACGCTTCTTTGGTCAGGCGCCGGGACAATCCCAACCGCAGCCGTTTGAAGGATTAGGTTCAGGCGTGATCATTGATGCCGCTAAAGGTTATGTCCTCACCAACAATCACGTGGTTAACGGTGCGGATAAAATCAGTGTGCAACTGAGCGATGGCAACGAGTATGACGCCAAGCTGATTGGTCACGATGAGCAGACCGATATCGCCCTGATCCAGATTGAAGGGGCTAAGAATCTGACACAGGTAAAAATCGCCGATTCCGATTCCCTGAAAGTCGGTGATTTTGCCGTGGCGATTGGTAACCCGTTTGGCCTGGGGCAGACAGCCACGTCCGGCATTATTTCCGCGCTGGGCCGCAGTGGTTTGAACCTCGAAGGGCTGGAAAACTTCATCCAGACCGATGCGGCGATCAACCGCGGTAACTCCGGTGGTGCGCTGGTGAACCTGAATGGTGAGCTGATTGGCATCAACACCGCCATCCTGGCCTCCAGCGGCGGCAACATTGGTATCGGCTTCGCCATCCCGAGCAATATGGCAATGAATCTTGCACAGCAGTTGATTCAGTCAGGTGAAGTGAAACGCGGGCAACTCGGTATCAAAGGCACGGAAATGACGGCGGATATCGCCAAAGCCTTTAATGTCGATGCACAGCGTGGTGCCTTTGTTTCCGAAGTGCTGCCAAACTCTGCCGCGCAAAAAGCCGGTATCAAGGCGGGTGATATCATCACCTCGATTAACGACAAAGCCATCACCAGCTTTGCCGAACTGCGTGTCAAAGTGGGTACCACACCGCCAGGCCAGCAGGTGAAGATTGGTCTATTACGCCAGGGCAAACCGGTTACAGTGACCGTGACGCTGGAGCAGAGCGCGCAAACCACCGCCAGCGCCCAGCTCATGTCGCCAGCATTACAAGGTGCCACCTTGAGTGATGGAACGGCAAAAAGCGGCGATAAAGGCGTGAAAGTCGATGCCATCGAAAAAGGCACTCCGGCTGAGCAGGCTGGCCTGCAGAAAGACGATGTGATTGTCGGAGTGAACCGCGATCGCGTGACGTCGCTGGCTGAAATGCGCAAAGCGCTGGAAGGTAAACCGCCGGTGCTGGCACTGAATGTGGTGCGCGGTGACGAGAGCATTTACCTACTTATGCGTTAAACCTCGCAAACGGCGGACAAGCAGGTGTTTGTCCGCCTTTCTCATGCTATTCTGCCCTGCGATCAAACCTTTCCTGAAATAACACCATGATTCTTAAACTTTTGCGTTCTGTGGTGATGGGCCTGATCGTAGCGGGCTTACTGCTTGTTGCGATTCCTGCGCTGCGTATGGGCAGCAACGTCACCTTTGATCATGATAACAGCGATGATGAATCCCCCGTGAGCTTCAATCAAGGGGTGCGTCGTGCTGTGCCTGCGGTGGTCAATGTGTATAACCGCAGTGCTCACGGCAACAACAATCGTGGCATTACCACGCTGGGTTCCGGCGTGATCATGAACGTGAAAGGCTACATCCTGACCAATAAGCATGTGATTAATAACGCCGATCAGATTATCGTCGCGCTGCAGGATGGCCGTTTCTTTGAAGCCACTTTGGTCGGCTCAGATGCCATGACCGATCTTGCCGTGCTAAAAATCAGCGCCACAAATCTGCCGACCATTCCCATCAATGCCAAGCGTATCGCTCACATTGGTGATGTCGTGATGGCCATCGGTAACCCTTACAACCTCGGTCAGACGGTCACCCAAGGCATCATCAGCGCCACCGGGCGCGTAGGTTTGAGTTCTTCTGGCCGTCAAAACTTCCTGCAGACCGATGCGTCCATCAATCAGGGGAATTCCGGCGGTGCGCTGATCAACTCGTTGGGTGAGTTAATGGGCATCAACACGCTCACCTTTGATAAAAGTAATGACGGTGAAACGCCGGAGGGCATTGGTTTTGCCATTCCTACCGCGTTGGCGACCAAAATTATGGACAAGCTGATTCGCGACGGTCGCGTGATTCGCGGCTATATCGGGATAACCGGACGTGAACTTCCCCCGCTGCACGGCCAGGGCAGCAGCCTCGATCGCGCGCAAGGCATTATCGTCAGTGAAGTGACACCGGGAGGGCCAGCCGATCGTGCGGGCATTCAGGCTAATGATGTGCTGTTGCAGGTAAACGGCAAACCGGCGTTGTCGGCGCAGGAAACCATGGACCAGGTGGCGGAGATTCGCCCCGGGTCGGTGATTCAGGTGCAGGTGTTACGCAACGAACAGAAGATGATGTTGCCCGTGACCATTCAGGAGTTCCCGGAAGCACCGGCAACCACCACGCCACAGCAATAAGGGCGCTGATGCGCCCTTCTGATTTAACTGCGATCGACCGGGAAAGCGATCACGTCGCTCAGCGCATTCGCTTTCAACGCCAGCATAATCAAACGATCGACACCCAGCGCCACGCCTGAGCACGCAGGCATGCCGTGCGACAGCGCATCCAGTAGGTAAGTATCAATCGGATGCTGCGGCAAACCCCGCGCGGCACGGCGGCGGTTATCTTGCTCAAAACGCTGACGCTGTTCACGGCTATCGGTTAACTCACGGAATCCGTTTGCCAACTCCACACCTTTGTAATAGACCTCGAAGCGCTCTGCGACGCGATGATCTTCGGTGCTGATTTCAGCCAGCGCCGCCTGGCTTGCCGGGAAGTGATACACGAAGCATGGCTTGTCATTGCCAATCTTCGGTTCAACCCCCAGCATAAACAGCAGCTGCAGCAGCGTATCGCGGTCATCTTCGCGGTTCGCCAGTTCACCTTCGCCCAGTTTGGTTGCCGCTTCACGCAGTTGCGCTTTATCTGCCGATAACGGGTCGAGCTCCAGGTGACGAATAAACGCTTGCTGATATGACAGTGACTCGGCGCTATCGCACTCCAGCACTTGCTGCATTAAATCGTCCACTTCGTTCATCAGACGATACATGTCGTAGTGTGGGCGATACCACTCCAGCATGGTGAATTCTGGATTGTGATGACGTCCTGCCTCCTCATTACGGAAGCAACGTCCCATCTGGTAGATCGGGCCACTGCCCGCCGCCAGCAGACGCTTCATGTGATATTCCGGACTGGTCATCAGCCAGAGATCGCGCCCTTCTGCTGCGCCAGGCCCAACAAAACGCGTCTGGAAGGGTACCAGATGGATATCGGTAATGGTCGCCTGGCTCATCGCCGGGGTATCAACCTCCAGCACGCCGCGATCGGCAAAGAAACGACGAATCTCCGCCAAAATGGCGGCGCGTTTCAACAAATTGGCAATGGGTGCGCTCGGCTGCCAGCTTGCCGTTTCGCTCATGTTGGTGACTCCGTATACAGATAAGGGGGAGAAGTCTACCCGTATTGATTAAGGCAAACAACGGCGTAACGGGGTGACAGGCGTTAACAGTGCTTTTTCAGATAAGGAAGCGTAAGAGAAAAAGCCGGTACGAAATCAGGTTTCGCACCGGTCTTCATCACTGCGTGCTGCGTTGAATGGCTTTGCCACCTGCTTCGACATCTTCCCCTACACCACGGGTGGTGTTGCAGGCAGAAAGCAGAGTTGAAAGCACCAAGACTGAGAAAATCGCGACAATACTTTTCTTTAACATAGCCATATCCTTGTTGGTTGCAGTAGAAAGTACAGCCCTTCAAGCATAGACCTGATAAGACACTTCGGCGGCTAAGCCACGGAGAAAAGGTGATGTCGTCGCAATTTATTTGTCAGCTGCGTGTGAGATCGCGCCACCCAAATGGGAGACATCTTCACCAAAGCCGTGGAAAGTGTTGCAGGCACTCAAAGCGGAGGAGAGCAGCAACGCAAAAACAGCCAACTTCGCTATCTTTTTCATTTTTCTGAACTCATAGAATGAAAAAAGGCGCATCGATGATGCGCCTGATTTGACGATTATTTTACGCGGGAAACGTATTCGCCAGAGCGGGTATCCACTTTAACGACTTCGCCAATCTGCACGAACAGTGGAACTTTGATCACTGCGCCAGTCGACAGAGTAGCGGGTTTGCCGCCGGTACCTGCGGTGTCACCTTTCAGGCCAGGGTCAGTTTCAGTCACTTCAGCTTCGATGAAGTTCGGTGGCTGAACCGCGATCGCTTTATCGTTCCACAGGGTAACGATACAATCAGCGTTGTCCTGCAACCATTTGGTCACGTCATCCAGCACTTTAGCTTCGATCTGATACTGCTCGAAAGACTCTGGGTGCATGAAGTAGTAGAAGTCGCCGTCATTGTAAGAGTACTGCAGCGTCATATCACGAACGTCTGCGCCTTCGGCAGAGTCAGTAGATTTGAAGGTCTTCTCAACGCGAGAACCGGTCAGCAGACGACGCATTTTCACGCGTGCAAATGCCTGGCCTTTACCCGGCTTGACGAACTCACTGGCTTCGATGGCATATGGCTCGCCTTCGAACATGATTTTAAGACCGGGACGGAAATCGTTGCTAAGATAAGTCGCCATAAAGGCCCTCTGTAAATATTGAACTGGTAATAGCCAAAAAAATGGCACACATTGTAACCCTAAATCCCCCCATCAGAGAAGATTGGTTGCAGCAACTTGCTGATGTTGTCACCGATCCTGCTGAATTACTGCAACTTTTAGCTCTCGATCATCATGCAGATTTGGCCGCAGGCCACGATGCGCGCAAGCTTTTTGCCCTGCGCGTGCCTCGCGCCTTCATTCAGCGTATGGCGATCGGTGATCCACAAGACCCTCTGTTGCTGCAAGTTTTGACCAGCCGTCAGGAATTTAATGATGCGCCAGGTTACAGCACCGACCCGCTCGACGAACAGAGCAGCGTGGTGCCGGGTTTACTGCATAAGTATAGAAACCGTGCGCTGCTGCTGGTGAAAGGCGGTTGTGCCGTCAACTGCCGCTACTGTTTCCGCCGCCATTTCCCCTATCAGGATAACCAGGGCAATAAACGCAACTGGCAGGCTGCGATTGATTACATTGCGGAACATCCAGAACTGGATGAGATCATCTTCTCCGGTGGCGATCCGCTGATGGCGAAAGATCATGAGCTGGCGTGGCTGGTTGGCGCGCTGGAAAAAATTCCGCATCTGAAACGTTTGCGTATCCACAGCCGCTTGCCGGTGGTGATCCCTGCTCGCATCACTGAAGGATTGTGTCAGATTCTGGCTGAGACGCGCCTGCAAGTGTTAATGGTCAGTCATATCAACCACGCGCAGGAGATTGATGACGAGCTGCGCTATGGCATGCAGATGTTGAAGCGTGCGGGTGTGACGTTGCTCAATCAGAGTGTGCTGCTACGTGGCATCAACGATGATGCGCAAGCACTGGCCAACCTGAGTAATGCGTTATTTGATGCGGGCATTCTGCCTTACTACCTGCACGTGCTGGATAAAGTGCAGGGTGCCGCCCATTTCTTTGTTTCCGACGATGAAGCCCGTGCGCTTGTGCGTCAATTGTTGACGATGGTGTCAGGCTACATGGTGCCGAAGCTGGCGCGTGAGATTGGTGGTGAACCCAGCAAAACGCCGCTGGATTTACAGCTCCGTCAGGAATAAAAAAAGCCGCATCAGCGGCTTTTTTCATATTCATTCCGTGCCATTAAGGGCACTTATACACCTGACCAGACATTTTGCTGTCAAGCGGTGCAAAAGCAGACAGCAGGTTCTGCGTTGGGCTGGTTGCACCGTAAATCACGTTGCCGCCCATTTCTGCCGCACGGTTACGCAGGTCATTGGCTGCGCCACGCAGAGAACTGCCTTCACCGCCTGAACCGCTCAACCAGTTGCTCTGTGAGCCGGTGACGTTACCCAGAAGCTGACATTGGCTGCCAGGCTGTTGGTCGACGAAGGTCACACGTTCGCCGCCTGAACTCAGTTGATTGGAGCTGCTGCAGCCCGCCAGCAGTAAAGTCCCTACCGCCAGTCCGAGCAAGAGGTTAATCCGCATTGTAATCCCCATTTATTATCATCAGTGTCGGGCGGCAGCGTAGCAGAAAAACGCACATTTTTTCTGAACATTCATTGCCACCTACCCTAAATAGTTCCAGGTGCAGAAAGGCGGCAAGGGCATGAATCCCCAAGAGCTTACTCCAGTAAGTGACTGGGGTGAATGAACGCAGCCAACGCATCTGCAGCCAGAAATATGACGGGTAAAACCCGCAATATTGCGCTCCTACTTATACCTTGTTCGCCGCCAAAAGAAAAACCCCCGACCGTTTCCAATCGAGGGTTTTTCACATGACTTAAGCAGTCAGGGGCAAATTACATCATGCCGCCCATTCCGCCCATGCCACCCATGCCGCCAGCTGCGCCTAAATCAGGTGCATCGCCTTTAGGCAGGTCGGTCACCATCGCTTCGGTGGTGATCATCAGACCGGCAACAGAAGAGGCGTACTGCAGCGCAGAACGGGTCACTTTAGTTGGGTCCAGGATACCGAAGTCGATCATGTTGCCGTACTCTTCAGTCTGCGCGTTGTAACCGTAGTTGCCGTCGCCCGCTTTCACGTTGTTAGCAACCACAGATGGCTCTTCACCGGCGTTAGACACGATCTGACGCAGTGGAGCTTCCATTGCGCGCAGCGCAACTTTGATACCCACGTTCTGATCTTCGTTCTGACCTTTCAGGCCAGATGCTGCGATTTTCGCCGCAACACGCACCAGTGCAACACCACCACCAGCAACCACGCCTTCTTCTACCGCAGCACGGGTTGCGTGCAGGGCATCTTCAACGCGCGCTTTCTTCTCTTTCATTTCAACTTCAGTGGCTGCGCCCACTTTCAGAACGGCCACGCCGCCTGCCAGTTTCGCTACGCGCTCCTGCAGTTTTTCTTTGTCGTAATCAGAGGTCGCTTCTTCGATCTGCTGACGAATCTGCGTTACGCGGCCCTGAATTGCGCCTTGATCGCCTACACCATCGATGATGGTAGAGGTATCTTTGTTGATCACAACACGCTTAGCCTGACCCAGATCTTCCAGGGTGGCTTTTTCCAGGTCCAGACCGATCTCTTCAGAAATCACGGTACCACCGGTCAGGATAGCGATATCCTGCAGCATGGCTTTACGACGGTCGCCGAAACCAGGTGCTTTAACAGCAGCCACTTTCACGATACCGCGCATGGTGTTCACCACCAGAGTCGCCAGTGCTTCGCCTTCAACATCTTCAGCGATGATCAGCAGTGGTTTACCGGCTTTCGCAACCGCTTCCAGTACTGGCAGCAGTTCACGGATGTTAGAGATTTTCTTATCAGCAAGCAGGATGTACGGTGCATCCAGTTCGATAGCGCCGGTTTCTGGCTTGTTGATGAAGTATGGAGACAGGTAGCCACGGTCAAACTGCATACCTTCAACCACGTCCAGCTCGTCTTGCAGGCCGGTGCCTTCTTCAACGGTGATAACGCCTTCTTTACCCACTTTTTCCATCGCATCAGCGATCAGGGTACCGACGGTTTCATCAGAGTTAGCAGAGATGGTACCAACCTGTGCAATCGCTTTGGTGTCCTGGCAAGGTACAGACAGGGTTTTCAGCTCTTCAACGGCTGCAGCAACGGCTTTATCGATACCGCGCTTCAGGTCCATTGGGTTCATGCCAGCCGCAACAGCTTTCAGACCTTCGTTGACGATAGCCTGCGCCAGTACGGTTGCAGTGGTCGTACCGTCACCTGCAGCGTCGTTCGCTTTAGAGGCAACTTCTTTCACCATCTGTGCACCCATGTTTTCGAACTTGTCTTCCAGTTCGATTTCACGCGCAACAGAAACACCATCTTTGGTGATGGTCGGTGCACCAAAAGATTTATCCAGAACCACGTTACGGCCTTTCGGGCCCAGGGTAACTTTTACTGCATCTGCCAGTACATTCACGCCACGCAGCATTTTTACGCGTGCGTCATTACCGAATTTTACGTCTTTAGCTGCCATTTCAAATATCCCTTAAATTCGTTTCGTTCAGTGAATTACGCGTAATTACGCTTCGACAATCGCCAGGATGTCGCTTTCAGAAATGATCAGAACTTCTTCGTTGTCGATCTTTTCAGTTTTAGCACCGTAGCCTTCGCTGAAGATAACCAGATCGCCAACTTTCACGTCCAGTGGCTTAACATCGCCGTTTTCCAGGATGCGGCCATTGCCAACAGCCAGGACTTCACCGCGAGTGGATTTACCAGCTGCTGAGCCGGTCAGAACGATACCGCCAGCAGATTTAGCTTCAACTTCTTTACGCTTGACGATAACGCGATCGTGCAACGGACGAATTTTCATTTGGTAGCTCTCCTTTGAGAAGTCCAATCATTCATTTTGGGGTTGAACCGGACTGCATGGCTTCCGGCCTCGTGGAGAGAGAGATAGGGTCAGGAAAAACGGCTTTCAAGGGGCAAAAAATAAAAAATTTTCGTTTTTGTAACCGTTGACGAAAAAGACAGCAAAAAGGCGGCTTGCGCCGCCTTCGATAACTCAGTGATCTTTGTCGTGCCCGATACGATCCTGATCTTTACGCTCATATTCACCATCCATGGTGAAACCACTGTCTGGCCCCGCGCCCGGCCCCCGCCACACACGTAAATGTGGCATCAATTTCAGCGTCAGATGCTTCTGCACCGGCGGCAACAGCAGCAGTAAACCGAGGAAGTCGGTAAAGAATCCCGGCAGCAGCAATAAGAAACCAGAGATGATGAGTGAAACGCTTTTGGTCATCTCCGCTGCTGGGCTTTCGTTACGCGCCAGCTTCTCCTGCATCAGGCGGAAGTTCTTCATGCCTTGGTTTTTCACCAGCGAAACACCAATGCAGGAGGTGAAAATCACCAGCAGCATGGTGAGCAGCACGCCCAGCGCATGCGCGACCTGAATGAAAATTGAGATCTCAATCCAGGCCAGAACAAAAAAAATCACGAACGGTATCCAGCGCACCGATATCTCCTGTGAGTAGAGCTGCCTCGCTATTTGCCAGGCAGCAGAATGGGATGGTCTGTAAGACCGTATTGATAGAGATGGGCATCTGAACCCATGATTTCAACCGATCCTGCCAAATTTTTCCCACTGACTTAAAATTGCGAACTACATCACATATCGTTATTACCGCTGGGCCAGCAAATGCCCGTAAAGTGATCTGTGCACAAACAATTCTGTAACAACAGAATATGATCGTGCCCGCCAGCCCGAAGATGGATAAAATGTCGGTGCGGGTATTCCACGACAATATAATTGCTTCACCTGCACAGTGATTGCCGCCGACCATCCCGGTCGCCTGGCAGCCACACCGCAGAAATAATAAGAAGGTAATCATGGCGAACAACATTCGTATCGAAGAAGACCTGTTAGGCATGCGCGAAGTTCCGGCAGACGCTTACTACGGTGTTCATACTCTGCGTGCGATTGAGAACTTCTACATTAGTAATAATAAAATCAGCGACATACCGGAATTTGTTCGCGGTATGGTGATGGTGAAAAAAGCAGCCGCGCTCGCCAACAAAGAGCTGCAAACAATCCCTCGCAACATTGCTAACACTATTATTCAGGCCTGTGATGAAGTGCTGAATAACGGTAAATGCATGGATCAGTTCCCGGTTGACGTCTATCAAGGCGGCGCGGGGACTTCGGTTAACATGAACACTAACGAAGTGCTGGCGAACATCGGCCTTGAGCTGATGGGCCACCAGAAAGGTGAATACCAGTACCTCAACCCCAACGATCACGTGAATAAGTGTCAGTCAACTAACGATGCTTATCCCACCGGTTTTCGTATCGCGGTTTACGCCTCCATCCTGAAACTGCTGGACGGCATTAGCCAGCTGAGCGAAGGCTTCCAGCGTAAAGCGGTCGAGTTCGAAAACATTCTGAAGATGGGCCGTACGCAGCTTCAGGATGCGGTGCCGATGACGCTGGGTCAGGAGTTCCACGCCTTCAACGTACTGTTGAATGAAGAAACACGCAGTATTCTGCGCACCGCAGAACTGCTGCTGGAAGTGAACCTTGGCGCGACCGCAATCGGTACCCGTCTCAACACCCCTGATGGCTATCAGCAACTGGCGGTACAGCGCCTTGCTGAAGTCAGCAACCTGCCGGTGGTGCCTGCAGAAGATCTGATCGAAGCCACCTCGGACTGTGGTGCCTACGTCATGGTGCACTCAGCGCTGAAACGTCTGGCGGTGAAACTGTCGAAGATTTGTAATGACCTGCGCCTGCTCTCCTCCGGGCCACGTGCGGGCCTGAACGAAATCAACTTGCCTGAACTGCAGGCAGGTTCATCGATCATGCCAGCCAAAGTGAACCCGGTCGTGCCAGAAGTGGTGAATCAGGTCTGCTTCAAAGTCATCGGTAACGATATTACCGTCACCATGGCCTCAGAAGCGGGTCAGTTGCAGCTGAACGTCATGGAGCCGGTCATTGGCCAGGCGCTGTTCGAGTCGATCAGCATTCTGACCAACGCCTGCTTCAACCTGCTGGAAAAATGCGTTAACGGCATTACCGCCAACAAAGCGGTGTGTGAAGCTTACGTATTCAACTCGATTGGTATCGTCACCTATCTGAACCCCTATATCGGCCACCACAATGGCGATATCGTCGGCAAGATTTGTGCAGAAACCGGTAAGAGCGTACGTGAAGTGGTGCTGGAGCGCGGCCTACTGACCGAAGCAGAGCTGGATGATATTTTCTCTATCCAGAACCTGATGCATCCGACTTATAAAGCCAAACGCTACACCGACGAAAACGAACAGTAATCCGTTCCGGATCAAATCGCCAAAAGCACGCTTGTATACAATACGGCGTGCTTTTTTTCTTATGGCGACCATACCCAAAATAATTCGAGACCCCTCATGGGGCCTACTCTTGGTTCAGAAAGGCGGCAAGTGCATGAATCCTCAGGAGCTTACTGAAGTCAGTGACTGAGGTGAATGCACGTAGCCAACGCACCTGCACCTTGAAGTAGGAAGGGTATACAATTTTAAGAGTCTGGATCTCCCCCCATGGCTCAGGAGCGGAATGAATGGTAGGTGTGGAGTTATTGATTGTTCTGCTGGCAATCTGGCTCGGTGCGCGTTTAGGCGGCATTGGAATTGGGTTTGCTGGCGGTTTTGGCGTACTGGTGCTGACACTCTGCTTCGGCATGAAACCCGGTGCCATTCCCTTCGATGTGATCGAAATTATTATGGCGGTAATCGCCTCGATTGCCGCGATGCAAATTGCCGGCGGGCTGGACTATATGGTGGGTCTGGCCGAACGCTTGCTGCGCCGACATCCGCGTTACGTCACCTTCCTTGCACCACTGGTCACTTATGTGATGACGCTGCTGGCTGGCACAGGGCACACCGCGTTCTCCACGCTGCCGGTGATTGCTGAAGTCGCTAAAGAACAAGGTGTTCGCCCCTCGCGCCCGCTGTCTATTGCCGTCGTCGCCTCGCAGATCGCCATTACCGCTTCCCCGCTTTCCGCCGCCGTGGTGTTCTTTGCATCGATTCTTGAACCGCGCGGCATCAGCTATCTGGCACTGCTTGCCGTGTCAATCCCCGCCACCATGGCCGCCATTTTCTGTGCAGCGGTGATCACCAGCTTCCTCGGCAAAGAGTTGCAAGAGGACGAGGTTTACCAGGCGCGTCTGGCCAAGGGGGAAGTCACACTACGCGGCGAACGTGTTTATGACATCAAACCGGGCGCCAAACGTTCTGTGCTGCTGTTCCTGTTGGGGATTGCAGCCGTAGTGCTGTACGCCACAGCAATCAGTGACAGCGTCGGACTGATCAGCAACCCAGTGTTGCCGCGTAACGAAGCGATTGTGGTCTTTATGCTGACCGTCGCGACCCTGACCTGCCTGACGTGCAAAGTGGATACCGGTGAGATCCTCAGTGCCAGCACCTTTAAATCTGGCATGAGCGCCTGTATCTGTGTGATGGGCGTCGCCTGGCTCGGTGATACCTTCGTTAAAGCGCATCTGACCGATATCCAGACCGTCGCGGGCGATATGCTGCAAAGTTATCCCTGGATGCTGGCGCTGGTGCTGTTTTTCGCTGCTACCCTTCTTTATTCACAGGCCGCCACCACCAAAGCGCTAATGCCCGCCGCCCTGATGTTAGGCGTATCACCGCTGGCGGCCGTCGCTTCTTTTGCCGCCGTCTCCGCGCTGTTTGTTTTGCCGACCTATCCCACGTTGTTAGCGGCAGTAGAGATGGATGACACCGGCTCCACCCGAATCGGCAAGTTTGTTTTTAACCACTCCTTTATTATCCCCGGCGTGTTGGCAATCGCCTTCTCGGTGGCGTTTGGCTTCCTGTTTGGTAGCCTGATTCTTTAGCGCCGTTACATCCTGAAAACCTCGAGGCGAGGCGGCCGTGTTATCATCGCGGCCTATTTGCCAACGGAGCTGATTACATCGTCATGGCTGCACGACTCTCCCGCCTGATGGGCCTTTGCTATGCGCTGCTGTTTTGCCTTTCCGCGCACGCGAATATTTTCTCACCCAATAACAACAGCCGCTTTGTGCCGGTCGACCAGGCCTTTGGCTTTGATTTCAGCCAGCAAGGTAACCAGCTGACGCTGAGCTGGAAGGTGAAGGATGGCTATTACCTCTATCGCCAGCAAATTCACGTCACCCCGCAACAGGCGCAGATAGCACCGCTAAACCTGCCAGCGGGCAAGCCGCATGAAGATGAGTTTTACGGCAAAAGCGAAATCTATCCGCAGGATCTGCAACTGCCGGTCACGCTACGTCAGGCCGATGCAGGTTCAACGCTTACAGTGACGTATCAAGGCTGTGCTGCTGCCGGGTTCTGCTATCCACCTGAAACCCGCTCTGTGCCGCTGAATCCTGTCGCGCTGAATTCCGCTGCGCCAGCGGTCACGGCTCAACCTGGCCCCTCTTCAACGCCTCTGCCCTTTTCACCGCTGTGGGCGCTGCTGATTGGTATCGGTGTCGCCTTCACGCCTTGCGTATTGCCGATGTATCCGCTGATCTCCAGCATCATTCTGGGTGGGCCACGTCGCTATTCGATGGGTCGCCTGTTTGCGCTGGCAATGGTATATGTGCAAGGGATGGCGCTGACCTATACCCTGCTTGGCATGGTCGTTGCGGCGGCTGGCTTACGCTTCCAGGCTGCGCTACAACATCCGTATGTGTTAATTGGCTTGTCGGTGCTGTTTATCGTCCTGGCCCTGTCAATGTTTGGCCTGTTCACTTTGCAACTGCCCTCCAGCCTGCAAACCCGCTTGACGCTCTGGAGTAACCGCCAACAAGGTGGCTCGCTGCCTGGCGTGTTTATGATGGGTGCGCTGGCAGGATTGATCTGCTCGCCCTGCACCACCGCGCCGCTTAGCGCCATCCTGCTGTATATCGCCCAGAGCGGCAATCTGTGGGCCGGTGCCGGCACGCTATGGTTATACGCGTTCGGTATGGGCCTGCCGCTGATTGCCGTCACGATGTTTGGTAACAAGCTGCTGCCAAAAAGTGGCCCCTGGATGCAGAGCGTAAAAGAGGGTTTTGGCTTTGTGATTCTGGCATTGCCGGTGTTCTTGCTGGAGCGCGTCATCGGCGATACCTGGGGGTTGCGTCTCTGGAGCCTGCTTGGCTTGGCCTTCTTTGCCTGGGCGTTCAGCCTCAGCCTGCGTGCGCAGGGCAAATGGCGCATCCTGCAAATCGTGATGCTGGCGGCGGCACTGGTGGCCGCGCGTCCGCTGCAAGACTGGGCCTTTGGCAGCAGCAGCAGTGTGCAATCCGCTGCCCATCTGCCCTTCAAAACCATTGCCAGCAGCGAACAACTGGATAGCGCCTTGCAGCAGGCACAGGGCCGCATCACCATGGTTGATCTCTACGCCGACTGGTGCGTGGCCTGCAAAGAGTTTGAAAAATACACCTTTAGCGACCAAGGCGTGCAAAACGATTTGAGCCAGATACAGCTGCTGCAAGCCAACGTCACCGCCAACAGTGCGCAAGACAATGCACTGCTACAGCATTTACAGGTGCTTGGATTACCGACCATCCTGTTTTTTGATGCGCAGGGTAAAGAGATCCCTGATTCGCGTGTGACCGGTTTCCTGAGTGCCGCAGACTTCAGCGCGCATTTGCACAATCTGCCGCGTTAAACGACACTGGTTGCAGGACACTGCCCGTTCGCCCGCGAGCGGGCCCGCACTCCAGAGGAGAGTCACTTGCAACGTGAACAGATTCTTGAGCATGCGCTGAATGTGCTTGAGCAGAGCGGATTAGCCGCCACCACTTCCCTGCAACAGTTGGCCGGCGAGACCGGGCTAACAAAGGAACAGCTTGAGCGTTACTGGCCCGACCGTGATGCCCTGCTGTATGACGCCCTGCGTTATCACGGCCAGCAAATCGATAGCTGGCGCCGTCAGGTGCAGCTCAATGAACATCTCACTCCCGCTCAAAAACTACTGGCGCGCTATGAAGTGTTGAGTGAACACGTCAATAAAGGGCGCTTCCCCGGCTGCCTGTTTATCGCCGCCTGTAGTTTCTATCCGCAACCCGATCAACCGGTGCATCAGCTTGCCGAGCAGCAAAAACGCAGTTCATGGCAGTTTACTCATGAGATCCTGGTGGATTTGGCGCTGGATAACCCCAGCATGGTGGCCGATCAGATGGAGCTGATCCTTGAGGGCTGCCTCAGCAAACTGCTGGTGAAGCGTAACGTACAGGACGTAGCGACCGCTCGCCGCTTGGCCGAGGATGTGCTGAGCATAGCGTTGTGTCGTCAAAACGGCGCACTGAGCTGATCCACGGGCGTGGTAAAGCGCAGGGTGATATTTTGGTCAGCCTGCCTGAAAAGCAAGCAATCAGTCACGATTGCACCGTTTTTTTGACGAAAGCCGTTGACGGTTGTGAGCCATTAAGGTTTAATGCGCCCCGTTGCCCGGATAGCTCAGTCGGTAGAGCAGGGGATTGAAAATCCCCGTGTCCGTGGTTCGATTCCGCGTCCGGGCACCAACATTCTGAAAACCCAGCTTATGGCTGGGTTTTTGCTTTTCTGCGTTTGTCATTCTGTTCCCCCCTCCCTGCCATCAACTCAAAGCGCTGCTTATGTTCCAAATTTGGCACTTAACTCGTCCTATACCGATTAAAGTGCCAGAAAAGGAACGTTATTAAACTTCATATCTTGATAGCTAATACAAACAACAGCTGGTTTTGAGACTTTGAATTACGGGATGCCTTGCAGCATCCCTTAATAGACTACAACCGATAATCCTCGTCACTCACCTGCTCCATCCAGGTCACCGGGCTGCCGTCCACCGATTCAGCAATGGCGATATGCGACATCGCGTTATCCGGGGTTGCGCCATGCCAGTGCTTCACACCCTCTGGGATCCAGATAATGTCACCTTGATTCATCACCTGAATCGCCTCACCTTCACACTGAATCCAGCCTTGCCCATGCACAATAATCAAAGTTTGTCCGAGCGGATGCGTATGCCATGCAGTCCGCGCGCCCGGCTCGAATGTCACCGTTGCGCCACCTACGCGTGCAGGGGCATCAGCCTGGAAAGGGGCATCCAAACGCACCGTACCGGTGAAATACTCTGCTGGACCTTTACGTGAGGGTACGGAGCCGTTTTTGATGAATCGCAACATGGTTTTTGTCCTCTGTTTTATCAATGACTCTACTGTAGCAAAGGGGACTGGATGCGATTAAGACAACAATCACGCAAGCGCCTATGAGCAGGACTCATAAGATCATACCGATTACCGTTACAGGGTCTGTCAGGGAAGAATAGGATGTTTTAAAACTATTCTTTTAAGGGGAAACAATAAAACAACCTCAGGTCATAATATTAATTTATTCCCCCATAAAAAATTTCAATAAAATTATTTATCAGATAGTTAACGCATCCCTAAATAATATT
Source organism: Pantoea sp. CFCC18177 (assembly GCF_059412425.1). Taxonomy (NCBI): domain Bacteria; kingdom Pseudomonadati; phylum Pseudomonadota; class Gammaproteobacteria; order Enterobacterales; family Erwiniaceae; genus Pantoea; species Pantoea sp. CFCC18177. Next base: position 43,174 of record NZ_JBNBPL010000007.1, on the reverse strand, counting down.
TCGTGATCGTGACTTCGTAAGCCGTAACACACACTCCGTAACACGCCATTTATCCCGTATTCTTGCTCAAACAGAAAAATAACCTCTGATACCCGGCTGTTGATAACAGCCGGGATCCCCCTACTCTGTCATTGCATCGGGAGTGAATTATGCCTGAAGAGATGATCGCGTTGCCGTGGTATAAAAGGCTTAACCGCCAGCAATGGAAGGCATTCTGGGCTGCATGGATGGGATATTTGCTGGACGGATTTGACTTCGTCATTATTACCCTGGTGCTTACCGAAATAATGGCTGAATTTCATGTTTCGACAGCAGAAGCCGCGGCCTTAATTTCCGCTGCTTTTATCTTACGCTGGTTTGGTGGATTAGCGCTGGGTGCAATGGGTGATAAATATGGCCGAAAAAGCGCCATGATCACCAGCATCATATTATTTGCTGGCGGAACATTCGCCTGCGGTATTGCGCCGAATTATACATGGATGTTTATTGCCCGTGTTCTGGTCGGGATTGGCATGGCGGGTGAATATGGCACCAGTTCCGCTTATGCCATCGAAACCTGGCCAAAAGACATGCGTAACAAAGCCAGTGCCTTTCTTAATTCAGGGTTCTCCGCTGGCGCTATTTTATCGGTGCTGGCTTACAGTTGGGTGGTGCCGCTATGGGGCTGGCGAGCGCTGTTTTACCTCGGCATCATCCCGGTGTTTTATGCCTTATGGCTACGACGTGCCATCCCAGAAGCTGAAGAGTGGGCCGCCGCGAAGGCGAAAGCCTCACAACCCGCCGTCACCATGATTGATGCGCTGTTTCGCAGCCCCAATCGCTTACGGAATAACCTCAACATACTGCTCGGGATTGTTGCTGCCGTTGCGCTCTACTTCTGTTTCGATCATCAAAGCTCCGGTTGGGCAACCGCGCTGTTAGCCATCACCACGGCCGCTATTTTTATTCGCTTCCTGGTGCAGAGTGGCGGCGATCGCTGGCCCACCAGCCTGATGCTAACGGTGACGATTATTTGCGTCTTCCTTTACGGGTGGCCGATCCATGCGCTGTTACCGACTTACCTGAAAACCGATCTGCACTATTCACCTGAGGTGGTGGCGTTAGTGTTCTCCTTCAGCCGCTTTGGCATGGGGCTGGGCTGTTGCGTGGCGGGCATTGCTGCCGATCGGATAGGCACACGCAAAACCTATGTTCTCAGCCTGTTAGTCGCCCAGTTGCTGATCATCCCGGTGTTTATGCTGAACGGCTCGAATGTGTGGTTGCTGTGCCTGCTCATCTTCTTGCAGCAGCTATTCAGCCAGGGTGTCGGCGGGCTACTGGCGAAAATGATCAGCGGCTATTTCGATACCGAACAGCGTGCCGCCAATCTCAGCTTTATCTACAACATCGGCTCGCTGGGTGGTGCATTAGCACCGGTGTTGGGTGCACTGATCGCGCAGCATGCGTCGCTGGGCGGTGCACTGGGTGGACTCTCCTTTGGCTTGACCTTCGTGGTGATGCTGCTGATTGGTTTTGATATGCCTTCCCGCGTGCAGCGCTGGCTGAAACCGCAGGCACTTCGCCATTACGACACCGTCGATGGCACGCCACTCTCCGGCGCATTCACCCGTGAAGAGCGAGCCAATCCCTCTCTTACCCCTATAAACCCAAGTAAATCCTGACAGGAGAATAAAATGACCGCAGGAAACCGTATTTATCTTCGTCGCCCAGCTGATGCCGAACCCTTACTGGAAGCCTTTCGCTGTTTACCCGCCGCGGTGGTCGCGGACTGCATGAGCCGCCTACCCGCGCTGTCAGCGGAGATCAGCCTGAAAACCGCGCCACAAAAACCGATCATGTGCGGTCTGGCAGTCACGGTGAAAGCACGTTCCGGCGATAACCTGATGTTGCACAAAGCGCTGGATATGGCCGGGCCAAACGATGTGATTATTCTGTCGAATGAGGGCGACCGCAGCCAGTCATTGATGGGTGAAGTGATGGCCACTTACGCCAGACAGCGTGGCATGGAAGGGATTGTACTGGATGGCCCGGTACGTGACATCGACGGCTTATCACGCATGGACTTCCCGATTTATGCCGCTGGGCATACCCCCGGCGGTCCGTTCAAAGATGGCCCAGGCGAAATTAACGTGCCGATTGCCTGCGGCAAAATCCATGTCTCGCCTGGCGACATTGTGCTGGGTGATGCCGACGGTGTGATTATCATTCCACGTCAGGATGCGGCACGCATTCTTGAAGCGGCACAGGCCTATTTAATCGTGGATGAGCGTAACTTCGAGCTGGCAAAAACCGGTTCGCTGGAGCGCGGCTGGCTGGCAGAGACGCTGCACAATAAGCAGGTCGAGATTATTGATGATATTTACCGTTAAGGGTTAAGAGGCGCGATTAATCGCGCCCCTACATTAGACGTGCAAGACGGTAGCTAAGAATGGACAGATATATTCCTTGCGGCGCGAGGTACATATCACGGCGTGGTGCTCACCATCGCCAACTTGCGCTGCCGGTTTTCGCGCCACACCGCAAAAATCCCAGCCAGCGCCACAATCGATGCGCCAAAGATGGTGGTGCTACCAGGCAAGCTGTTGAGGAACAGATAACCAATCAGCATCGACCATACCAGCGTGGTGTAATCAAAGGGGGCGAGTAATGAGGCATCGGCATAACGCAGGCTCAGCGTGACCAGAATTTGCGCCAGCCCACCAAACAAGCCACACCCCACCAGCAACAACAGCTGCAAGCCGGTAGGTTTCGCCCAACCAAAGAACGCGGTCGCCAGGCCAATCAGCGTGGTCATCAATGAAAAATAGAACACAATCGCGCCGGGCTTTTCGATGCCATTAAGGAAGCGGATCTGCACATTGGAGGTCGCCGTAAAGAGTGCCGCAATCAGCGCAAACGCCACGCCAAGGCTGGCCGTCGCACTGCTGGCACCGCCTGCCAGCACACCACCGCTGGCCGCGAGGCTGGACGAGAGCATGATCAGAATGCCGGATAATCCCACCACGACCGCCACCCAGCGGGACACTCGCACTCGCTCTTTCAGCAGCATCGCCGCCATCATCACCGTAAACAAAGGCGCGGCATAGCTGAGCGCTGTGGCATCGGCTAACGAGATATACACCAGCGCCAGATAGTTAAAATACATGCCGCCAGTGCCGGAAAAACCACGAATGAAATGGCCAAACAGGTTGCGCGTCTTGAGGTTTTCCAGCACGTTTCCCTGGAATTTCAGCCAGATCAGCAAGGGGAACAGCGCGATAAAACTGCGGAAAAAGATCACTTCGCCAGTGGGCATTGCGCCATTGAGGCCTTTCACACAGGCCAACATCAAAGTGGCGCAGAGCGCGGCAAATATCTTCAGTAACACGCCTAAACGGGGATTCATGCGCTTTCTCTTCTCTCTACTGCGTGCAATCGGCAGGATTGCCGAGAGGACAACGCGCTTCACACTAAGGAGAAAACTGTGCGCTGGATAACACTTTTTCGCTCTACCTGAATAGAAATAACTTATCGCCTTGGGTCATATCATTTCCCTATTGCATGCAACGCTTTCCCTCTTTTTCGACGTAAAACAAAGCCGATATAGTCCAGAAAAGCGAACTTTTGCGCTGCGAGGCAGCATCCACTATTGAGGGAATGCACATGACCATGAAAAGACGTACTACCATCGGGTTGGCACTGCTGCCACTGCTGGCGATTTCGGCGGCGCAGGCAGACATGATGGCGAACATTAAATCCAGCGGCGAACTGAAGTGTGCCGTTTACTCTGACGTGCCTCCGTTCTCTTCACCGGATCCACAAACGCGCCAGCTGGCTGGGATGGATATCGATCTCTGTACCGCGTTAGCCAAACATATGGATGTCAAACTCACGCTGGTGCCGACATCCGTTGAAGCACGTATTGCCGTTATTGCCACCGGCCGCGCCGATGTGTTGATTGCTAACCTCGCTTACACCAAGACCCGTGGTAATCAGATCCAGTTCAGCGATCCCTACTACGTCGCGAAGGAGATGTTGCTGGTCAAAGCTCCGCTGGCGGATAAGCCTTTAAGCTACTTCCAGGGCAAACGCATCAGCGCCACCAAAGGCACCACTTCTGAGCAGTCGATCCATATCAAGGGCGGCAAAGCTGTGACCTTCCAGGATTCCGCTTCTGCGTTCCTGGCGCTGGAACAGAACAAGTCTGTCGGCTTCGTCACCAACACCATGACCGGTATCAAAACCATTGCTCAGGCGAAAAAAGACGGCATCGATCTGGCGATGATCAAAGAGCCGATGGCGCTGGAGCCGATTGGTGTCGGCATGAAGAAAGATGAACCGGCGCTGCTCGCCAGCGTCAACAGTGGCCTGAAAGCCATGGACGATGACGGCACCATCGATAAAATCTGGAACACCTGGATTGGGCCAAACACCGAATACAAGATGGTGCGTGAAGAGCGCGTACAGCCGCTCTCCAGTCTGAAATTTGAACCGCTGGAATAACCATGCCCGTGATGTCGCCATCTGATATCCAGCCCGCCAGTGCCCCCGCGCTGGCTTGCTCCTCCGCGATTACCCTTTCCACCATCGGCGCGCGTGCGTGGCTGGTGGAAGCCCCGGGTGGGTTTGATCTCTCCGCCCAACGCCGCATCTGGTCACTGGCACGTCTGCTGCAAGCGGATGAAGCCGTTGAAGCCTTGATTCCTGGCGTCACCAATTTGCTGGTGCTGTTCCGCCACATCCCTGTTGATGAAGCCGCCGTTCGTCTTAGCCTGCAAGTGGCGTGGGATCAGGCTCAGGCGACCAGTCCGCAAGGCAAACTGATTGAAATCCCGGTGCATTATGGCGGCGAACACGCGATCGATATCGATGCGGTCTGCCGCCACACCGGCTTTAGCGCGCGCGAAGTGGTGCGTCGCCACCATCAGAGCGAATACACGGTGTTCGCCCTGGGCAGTGCGCCAGGCTTTGGTTATTTGCACGGGCTGGATCCGCAGCTGGCTACGCCAAGGAAGAAAGTACCGTCGCTAAGTATGTTGAAAGGCACGGTGACCATTGGTGGCGCGCAGGCGGGTGTGTCAGCGCTGACCGGCCCCAACGGCTGGAACGCTATCGGCTTTGCCGAACTGGATGTGTTTGATCCCTTGGCAGCCTCGCCAGCCTTGATGGCACCGGGCGATCGTATTCGTTTCCTGCCGCAGAGGATTGAACTGTGATTGAGATTGAACAAAGCGGTGCGCTTAACACAGTGCAGGATCTGGGACGCTTCAATTTTCGCCATATGGGCGTCTCGGTCAGTGGTGTGATGGATCCCCTGGCATTGCGCGCGGGCAATCTGTTGCTGGGGAATGAAGAGAATGCCGCGGCGATCGAAGTTCAACTGTTCCCGTTTCGCGTACGCTTTCTGCAAGACACCAGTATCGTCGTGACGGGCGCAGACTGCCGTACCACGCTGGATGGCGTCCCCCTGCCGCCTTGGTGGGGTTGTGGCGTGCGGGCGGGCCAGGTACTGGAAATGCGTTACCCTCGTAGTGGCGCGCGCGGTTATCTTTGCATCGCGGGCGGCATTGACGTGCCCGTGGTGCTGGGTTCACGAAGCACCGCACTGCGCGGCAGCTTTGGTGGACTGGAAGGCCGTCCATTACAACGCGGCGATCGGCTGCCGCTGGGTGAATCGCACGCCTCAGCCCTTCCCGCCAGTGGGATTGGCATCGAACCGCCGGACAGCGCCCTGAGCGCGCATTTCCCGCGTAACAGTGCCGGTGAGATTCAGCTGCGCGCGATTCCATCGGGTGAATATCCGCTGTTTGCTGCTGATGCACCGCGCTTCTGGCAACAATCCTGGCAGGTTTCCAACCAAAGCAACCGTACCGGTTATCGGCTGGCGGGCGATCCGATTTTCCCCTCTGAAACCATCGAAATGCGCTCCTATGGCCTGATACCGGGCATTGTGCAGGTGCCACCTGGCGGCGAACCCATTATTCAGTTGAGCGATGCTAACACCGCAGGCGGTTACCCGAAGATTGCCGGGGTGATCGAGCAGGATCTGTGGCGTTTGGGACAAGTGCTTCCCGGCCAGTCGATCCAGCTGATCCAGAGCGATGCGCGTGAAGCGATAGCGATCGATCAGGAAGTCACACGCTGGCTCAGCCGTCTGCGTCTCAGTTGCCCGCCGCTGCGCAAAGCGTTGACGGCATAACTTTCGTAAGGAACCCAAACCATGAAGATTGATGTGAATTCCGATATGGGCGAAGGCTTTGGCGTTTATCAACTGTGCGATGACGCTGCGTTAATGAAGGTGGTTTCATCAGCCAATATCGCCTGCGGATTCCACGCGGGCGATCCGGCGATCATGACCAGGATGGTACGGCTGGCCAAAGAGAACGGTGTTGGAATTGGCGCCCATCCCGGCCTGCCCGATCGTCAGGGTTTTGGCCGCCGTGAATTACCGTTCAGCGCCGAAGAGATTTGCCAGCAGGTGGCGTATCAACTGGGTGCGCTGACGGCGATTTCCCAGGCGGAAGGCACCAAAGTGTCACACTTCAGCTTCCATGCAGCGATGGGCAATATCGTCAATCGCGATGAGGCACTGGCACAGCAGGTGATGGCGCTGATCGCCCGCATCAATCCAGATCTGATTGTGTTTGCCCAACCCGATACCATTATTGAGCGTGCGGCACAGCAGGTGGGACTGAAAACCCTGACGCTGTTCCTGGCGGATCGCGCCTATGATGCGCAAGGGCGTTTAGTGCCGCGCGGCATTGCCGGTTCAGTGATTAAAGAAGAGACCGCGCTGCGCGCCCGCGTGCGCCAGTTCCTGCAGCATGGCACCGTGACCACGTTCGAAGGGGAAGAGATTAGCGTGCGTGCGCGCTCGATTCTGGTACACAGCGACACGCCGGGTTCACTGGCACTCGCAACTATTGTGCGCAGCGAAATTGAAGCCAGCGGCCATCAGGTCGCCCCCGCAGCAGAAGTCGTCGCGCAGTAATCACGAACCAAAAAATGGCCGCTTTACGCGGCCATTTATCTCTCTCGTCTATATCCCTTAACGGCAACCGGCGCAGAACGCTGCGATGCGATCACAACCGGTTTGCAAACGCTCCATGCTGGTGGCGTAAGAAATACGGAAGAAAGGACTCATCCCGTAAGCGGCGCCCTGCACCGTCACCACGTGCTGCTCTTCGATCAGCGCCAGCACAAAATCAGCATCATTGGTGATCAATCGTCCACCCGCGCTGGTTTTGCCAATCAATCCTTCAATATTTACAAACAGATAAAACGCGCCCTCTGGCTTATGGCAGCGTAAACCGTCAATCGAGGTCAGGCGCTCCAGCACGTAATCACGGCGCTCACGGTAAATACCTGCACGCTCCTGCAGCAGATCCTGTGGGCCTTCCAGTACCGCCACCGCTGCGGCTTGCGTCAAAGTGCACACACCACCACTGTTCTGCGTATTGACGTTACTCATGGCTTTAATCAGGGGGGCTGGACCACCACAGAAGCCGAGGCGCCAGCCCGTCATTGAATAGGCTTTCGACACGCCGTTCACCGTCAGCACGCGGTCATACAGGCGTGGCTCAACCTGCGCCAGGGTGTAAAAACGCACGTCGTCATAAATCAGGTGCTCATAGATATCATCGGTCATGATCCACACCTGCGGATGGCGCAGCAGCACCTCGCCCAGCGCCAGTAGCTCAGCTTTGCTGGCAACCGAACCGGTAGGGTTACTCGGATAGTTCAGCAGCAGCCACTTGGTCTTATCAGTGATGGCAGCATCAAGATCGGCGGGCAACGGCTTAAATCCGTTCTCCTGCGCGCACGGTAGCGGCACGGGCACGCCGCCAGCAAATTTCACGATATCGGCATAGCTGATCCAAGACGGCGTAGGGATAACCACTTCGTCACCCGGATTGATGGTGGCCATGATGGCGTTAAAGATGATCTGCTTCGCGCCACCCGCGGTCAGAATCTGGCTAACGTCATAATCCAGCTGATTGTCACGCTTGAACTTCAGTTGAATCGCTTTGCGCAGTGCAGGCGTACCGTCGGTTGGCGGATAACGCGTATCACCCGCGCGCGCGGCGGCGTAAGCGGCTTCAATAGCATGAGGCGGTGTGGGGAAATCAGGTTCACCGGTGGAGAGCGCCACCACATCCACGCCCTGCGCCGCGAGGTCGCGCGCTTTCTGGGTCATGGCTACGGAGGCGGAAACGGTGACATTCTTTAATCGATCGGCTATCTCGGGCATGGTCCATCCTGGGTTCGGTGTCAGTTTCCCTGAGCATAGGATTAGGGCCGAGGCCACGATAATAGAGCTTTGTTGTGGTGATATAACACAAAGCGATGACTGGACCGACTCCACACTTTTGTCATAAAGGTTTGGGATTGGCATAAAATTGCGCGGCAGGTCACGCCCATGCGCCTGACGCAATGTTAATAAAGTGTTACTTTTATCCGCGAGCCACATCTCGAACCCACGATTTTCCTTGCCCGCCATTGGCAATGCTGATGGGTCAAATGCACCCTTTCGGTGCATCGCTGCTTTTTTCAACACCCGCCAGATCGGCGGATCGCAAACTCAGCACCAGCCTCAGGAGGCCCGGTAGCCGTACCCTCCTGTCTGAGTTCAATCACGAAAGCTTATATTGGCATCAACTTTGCTTGATATCGATATGCGTTCTGTTGGAGGGAAGTGCCCATGAATCTTCGTCGCCTGAAGTATTTTGTTAAAATTGTTGATGTCGGTAGCCTGACTCAAGCCGCAGATATTCTGCATATCGCTCAGCCTGCGCTCAGTCAGCAGCTGGCCACGCTGGAGGGGGAAGTCAATCAACAGTTATTGATCCGTACCAAGCGCGGGGTCACGCCAACCGAAGCAGGCAAAACACTCTATTCTCATGCCCAGTCCATTTTGCGCCAGTGCGAACAGGCGCAAAGTGCGATTGATTTGGTGGGTGCATCTCTCAGCGGCAGCGTCTCGGTGGGTCTGGCACCTGGCACCGCCGCGCAAAACCTCGCGTTGCCGCTGATGATGGAAGTGCAGCAACAGCATCCTGGCATCGTGCTGTATTTCAATGAAAACTTCGGCACCACGCTCAGCGAATTGATCATGAATGGACGCATGGATATGGCAGTGATCTACGATCATCGCAGCATCCATGGCCTGCGCTTCATGCCGTTGATGAAAGAAGATTTATGCTTCGTCTGCCCGTTCAGCCTGGCGAAACCGGTTAAAGAAATTCCGCTGGCACAGGTTGCACAATACGACCTGTTCCTGCCGCGCATTTATAACATCATGCGCAAAGTACTGGATGATGCCTTCACGCAAAACAACCTGCAGTACCGCGTGAAATGCGAGATCGAATCACAAACCACGTTGAATGCCGCCCTCAGCGCAGGTTTAGGCACCACCATCATGCCGGAGTCTGCCGCACGTGCGCTGCTGAAAAACGGTGATACCTGGATGGCGAAGATAGTTGAGCCAGATGTACAGGCCTCACTGTCGTTCTGTATGTCCGACCACCTGCCGCTCTCCCAGCCAGCTGAAGCAGTGAAATCGATTCTGCTGTCGTTGATGTCTCGTCGCAATGTCGAGAACCATCCGCTGACCCTGGTGGGATAAGACCCGCTTATTACCGCAAAGCGAAACCCTCTTACAGCCCGCCTGACGAACGCGCTAGATTGATTTGGTCTGTTGCCCGCGAAGGCGGGCGTGTTTCGCTTTGACGGGAACCCCATGGAAAAAAACGCGATACCGCTGCCGACGCTGCGTGCGTTGGCGCGCAAGATGCAAAGCTCCGGCCTCAACAGTCTGGCACTTGAGGGCAAACAGTGGTCAGTGCGTCTGACCTTCGCCCCAGCACATCCCTCCCCCGTTATCCTGGCAGAGGAAATCCCACCGGCGACACAGGTGATTGGCGCACCCATGCCCGGTACGCTGCTGCGCCGCCATCCTCTTAGCCAACAGGATTTTGTTCAGCCCGGTCAGCAGGTAGAAGCTCAGGATCTGCTCGCCATGGTGCAGGTTGGCCCCTTGTATGTTCCGGTGCTCAGCCCGCTAAAAGGGCGTGTACACCAACTGACTCACCCCTCAAACAGCCCGGTTGAATATGCAGAAGAAATCATGACTATTCAGTCAGATAGTGAGTAAATAATCGGGTTATAAGGGGCACTTATCGCCTCAAAGTTTTTATGTCTTATGCCCTTGCGGCATAACTGCATAAAGTCAAAAAAGACCAATTACGCCGACAACACCTTCGGCGAGACGAGGAGAGGCAAATGCCATTTTCAGATTATAAAACCGCGCTGGTCACTGGCGCATCCGCCGGTATGGGCGAAGCGATTGTTGAGCGTCTGTGCAAAGAAGGGATTACCGTGCACGCCGTCGCGCGTCGCAAGGAACAACTGGCCGCACTGGCCGATCGCACTGGCTGCATTCCCCATGCGGTAGACGTCAGTGACGTTAATGCGCTGACGGCACTGTGCAAAGATCTCGAGATCGACATTCTGGTGAATAACGCTGGCTTGTCGCACCCTGGCTCAATCCTCGACGCAGATGAGAATGTGGTGGAGACGCAAGTTGACGTCAACCTGCGTGCGGTTTTACACCTGTGCCGTTTGCTGGTCCCTGGCATGGTGGCTCGTGACCGTGGCCATGTGTTCAACATCACGTCGATTGCCGCGATTTACAACTTCAACGGCAACTCGGTGTACCACGCCACCAAAGCCGGTGTGCATGCCCTGTCACGCCAGCTACGCGTTGACTGTTATGGCAAACGCGTGCGTATCACCGAAATCTGCCCTGGCCGTGTCGCCACCGATATCTTCGGCAACGTCTCTGGCGACCACGATGACGCTCGCCGCCGCTTCATTGATGGCTTCGAACTGCCGCAGGCCAAAGACATCGCCGACTGCGTAGCCTTTGCGCTCTCTGCCCCGGTGGCGGTGAATATCGGCAACATCGAAATCACCCCGACGCTGCAGGTGCCGGGCGGTCTTTCCACTATGCGACCGGGCGACCGCACCGCGTAATACCGTACTAAGAGGTCACTGTATGGCACTTGATTTCAGCAGTGTGATAACCGGCCATTACGGCCAGATGATCGTTGACGGAACGGTGGTCACCCTTGAACTGGCGTTAGGTGCCTGGCTGCTGGCAATGGTTCTTGCCCTGCTGCTGGTGGTGATCCGCCTGACGGAAAATCGTATTGCCGTTGGGCTGGTCAAAGCGTATGTCTCCTATCACCGTAATGTGCCCACCTTAATTCAGTTAATGATGTGGTACTTCGCGATCCCTACGCTGCTGCCGGAATCCGTGCAGATGCTGATAGTCGATTACAACGCTGAGTTTCTGTTCTCACTGGTTGCGCTCGGACTGTGTCAGGCCGCCTATTTCTCCGAAGACATTCGCAGCGGCCTGCGCGCCATTCCAGATGGACAAAACGAAGCGGCTCGCGCACTGGGCATGAGCTATGTGCGCGCCATGCGATCCGTGATCCTGCCACAGGGCATTCGCAACGCGCTGCCATCCGTCATTAACCACACCGTGCTGCTGTTTAAAAACACCAGTCTGGCGATGGTCATCGGTGTGGCGGAGCTGACCTATGTCACCCGTGATATTGAGAACCAGACTTTCCGTACCTTCGAGTCCTACTTAGTGGCAACCGTGGGTTACCTGTTCTTCTCCCTGCTGCTGATGGGCCTTGGCGCGCTGCTGGCCCGCCGCTTCCAACGCGTCTACGCGAGGTAATGGCGATGTTTGAGATTTTCACCATTTTGCATGACAACGGCATGCTGCTGTTAATGGGCCAGTACCCTAATGGCCCGCTGGGCGGCGTGCTCTGTACCCTGCTGATTTCAGTGCTGGCCGTGCTCTTTGCTTTCCCCATCGGGGTGCTGCTGGGTCTGGCGCGACTGTCTCCGTGGCGCTGGCTGAGCTGGCCTGCCACCTGCTGGGTCTATTTGCTGCGCGGCATTCCCCTGATGATGGTGGTGTTCTGGACCTACTTCTGCGTACCGCTACTGATTGGCCACAACATCAGCGGCTTCGCCACCATGCTGTGTACGCTGGTGATTTACGAAAGTGCCTACATCGCCGAAATCGTACGTGGCGGCATTCAGGCCTTGCCACACGGACAGTATGAGGCCTCACGTGCGCTGGGTATGAGCCACCTCAAAACCTTGCGTTTGGTGATTCTGCCGCAGGCGCTGTTCAACACCTTGCCAAGCCTGGTGAGCCAGTTGGTGTCGATCATCAAAGACTCGACGCTCGGCTACGTGATTAACGTACCGGAGCTGACCTTTGCCGCGAATCAGGTGAGCAACCAGTTACTGACGAAACCGTTCCAGGTATTTGCGATTGTGGCGCTGAGCTATTACGTCATCTGCTTCAGCCTCACCTGGCTTGCCAATAAACTCGAAGCGCATATTGCGCAGAAACGTCGCCAACCGCCGCAGGCCAATGCCAATGTGGCACCCGCGGTGATGCTGACTAAAACCTCTTCGCAATAAGGAAGCTCTATGAGCCCAATGATCATGTTTAATCAGGTCAATAAATGGTACGGCGCTTATCAGGCGCTGACTGACCTGAGTGCCGAAATCAACACCGGTGAAGTGGTGGTGGTGTGTGGTCCGTCCGGTTCGGGTAAATCGACGCTGATCCGCACCGTCAATCGCCTCGAACCGATTGATAACGGCCAAATTGTGTTTAATGGCATTGATATTCACGGCAGCAGCACGCGGTTGAACCATCTGCGCACCCGGATTGGCTTTGTGTTTCAGAGCTTCAACCTGTTCCCACACGTCTCGGTGGCTGAAAACATCATGATGTCGCCGATGAAAGTGTTGGGTGTGAAACGTGCCGAGGCGCGCCAGCAGGCGGGGGAGTTGCTGGAGCGAGTGGGGTTATCCCATAAAGCGGATGCCTACCCGGCACAGCTCTCCGGCGGCCAGCAGCAACGCGTGGCGATTGCCCGTGCGCTGGCGATGAAACCGCCGGTGATGCTGTTTGATGAACCGACCTCCGCGCTCGATCCCGAGATGGTCGGCGAAGTCTTGTCGGTGATGCGCAGTCTGGCGCAGGAAGGCATGACCATGATGTGTGTGACGCACGAAATGAATTTTGCCCGCGAAGTGGCGGACACCATCTGGTTTATGGATCAGGGGCAAATTCTGGAGAAAGCGACGCCTGAGAACTTCTTCAATCAGCCACAGCACCCGCGTGCGCAGCGCTTTTTGAGTGATTTGCGATCGCATTGATGTAACGTCGCGGCGCAATTCATTGCGCGTATTTCAACCTCGCGCGATACATCGCGCCCGAACGAAATGCGGCACGAAAACAGTGTAAGGTCGGCAGTTATGCCGACCGTTTTCATCACCGAGCTATCTTTAGCAATCCACCCACACCGCACCGGCATCCGCTGACTGCACACACTGCTCAACCCAGCGCACGCCCATCAAACCGGCATGCACATCCGGATACCAGAAATCAGCAAGGAATGCCTCATCGCCCCGGTCGGTGGCATCCATCGCCAGCGCAAAACGACGATAGAGGTTTGACCAGGCTTCAAACAGCCCTTCTGGGTGGCCACCGCCAATACGATCGTCCGCCAGTGCCGTGCGATGCAGGTAACCCATCCCTCGCTCCAGTATCTGCACCGGTTCACCCTGCACTTCATAACGCAGCTGGTTTGGCTGCTCATCCCACCACTCCAGGCTGGCCTTCTCGCCAATCACGCGCACCTTCTGCCCGTGCATCGAACCACAGTTGACGGCGGAAGCCCACATGGTGCCCACCGCACCGTTGTCATACTCCATCATGACAAAGGCATTATCTTCCAGCGGTGCGCGGGTTTTGACAAAGCTCTGGCGACTGCACAACAGGCGTTTCACCTGCAGTTTTGGCACCATGGTTTCGGCGATAAACAATGGATGCGTTGCCAGATCGCCCAGCACATAGCTCGGTCCGACAAACCGCGGATCGACGCGCCATTTGGTGCTTTCGTTTTGCAACTCGACGGCTTCATTATGAAAACCGTGCGCGAACTGCATATTGATAATGCGAATTTCACCCAGTAGCCCTTCAGCGATCATCTCGCGTGCCTGATGAATCAGCTGATGTCCGGCATAACCGTAAGTGACACCAATGATCTTTTTCTTCTCGGCACAGAGTTTTTCCAGCTCGTCCGCTTCTGCAGTGGTGAAACAGAGCGGTTTCTCACACACCACATGCAGGCCCGCATTGAGTGCGGCACGGCAGATGGTGAAATGGGTATTGTTGGGGGTCGCGATGGATACCGCTTCAATACCGTCTGCACGTGCGGCTTCAGCGGCGAACATCGTTTCGTAGTCGGGATAACAGCGCTCGGCATCGACCCCCAGAGAGGCACCAAAGGCGCGACCACGCTCAGCATTAAGATCAAACGCGCCAGCCTGGAGGACAAAGTTGCCATCGCGCAGGGCTGCGGAGCGATGAATATAACCAATCTGGCTGGTGCCACCGCCGCCGACCATGCCCCAGCGCAGGGAACGATTCAGTGCTTTAATACCGTTAATCATGCTGTTCTCCTTAGAATCCGACCGATTGCAGATAGTGCAGGCTGGCAGTGACGTCACGCAGACTGGTGTCCGCGTTGCGCGGATCGCGCTCTTGCTCAATGGTGATCCAGCCCTGATAGTTGCGCTCAGCGAGGAAAGCACGCACCGCTGGATAATCAATCGCCCCTTTGCCAATTGGGCACATCACGCCTTCGGCGCAAGCGGCAAAGAAGTCCACCCCACGCGCAATCACATCGCGCCAGACGGCGTCGTTCACGTCTTTGAAATGCAGATAATCGATACGATCCCAATAGCGGCTTAGGTACGGAATCGGGTCCATGCCGGAGTAATACAGGTGTCCGGTGTCGAGGCATAAGCCAGCCACCTCGTGTGGGATATCCTGCACCAACTGCGCCAGTTCGTCGGCAAACTCAATGCAGCCGCCTGCATGCGGATGGATCACTGCACGTACGCCATACTCGTTCCAGGCGATCTGGCTCAGGGTGGCGATGTGCTGCATCATGCGCTGCCAGTCATCACGGGAAAGGCGAGGCGCTTTATCTGACTGCCCGGCGTATTTCGCGCGCTCGGGATTACCAAAATCGATAATCACCAGGTAGGGCGCGGGAAGGTTATCCGCGTGCGTTTTTTCAGCAGTCGGCACTTGTGACAGGTTGCGGCAGATGTTGTGGGTCAACTCGACCATGGCGGGGAAGTTCGCCTCGCTGACCAGATCATCAAAGATCGTGCCTGCCACCAGCGAAAGCTGATGCGCCTCTAACTGCTGACGCAGTTCACTGGCATCGGTGGGCAGATAACTCCACGGGCCGAGTTCAATGCTTTTGTAACCCGCCTGCGCTGCCTCGGTGAGGACTTTCTGCCACGGCGGCAGAAAAGGATTTTTCGGATCGTCGACACCCCAGCTGCAGGGTGCGTTAGCAATATGAATAGTCATGATCGTTCCTTGCGGTAGTGGATAGCGCAAGTATCAAATAAAAATTTCACCTTCAGCAATCATGAAACTTTCATTTTTTGATAGCGATCAAGTTATTTTTCATCATTAATTTGATAGATTATCTATCAAATGCAGCCAGAGTGCGCATAAATGCGCACCCTACGAGATCGGTGCACAATCGTCGTAGGGTTGCCATTCATGGCGACCGGGAAACGAATAACTGTGTAGCAGTCCGCCATTTGTGGCGACAGGCTCACAAATTCTCCCGCGTGATGATCGCAAACGGCAGCGTCACCAGCGAGAAGTGATCGCCTGATTCCGTGGCCTGCTGCTGCACCGTACGCGCCAACTGCCTTGCCATATCATCGATATCATGGCGGATCATCACCGTGATGCTGCCGTCAATCAGCGCCAGATCCCCCTCTTTCACCGGACCATGACAAACCAGTGCTACCTTCCGCTGTGGCTGTTGGCGTAGCGCATGGATCACTCCCTCAATTCCGCCACAGGGGGCGTAAATCAATGCGAGATCGGCATGCTCATCCAGTAACTGGCGCGTGGCATGATAGCCACCATCAATTGACTCATGGGTTTTCAATGGCTCCAGCACCCGGCGGGCACTGTCTTGTTCCCGCAGATAGGAACGGAAGCTGATCTCACAGCTCTCCTGACAGGTAAAACGATGGTCACCGACCAACACGCCCACCGATCCCGGCTGATGCAGCAGATGCGAGGCCACCCAACCGGCGGTGCGCCCGGCTTTCTGATTATCCAGCCCAAAATAACCGGCGTGGCCGCAGGGAGAAAAATTCGAAAACAGCGCATAAACCCGCACGCCCTGCCGCGAGATATGCTCAATCGCATGGCGAATCAGCGGATGGTCCAGCGCCACCAATCCAATAGCATCCACTTGCTCAGCCAGCTTATGCAGGGATGCCACCACCGCAGCAACATCATCAATATCGTGCCAGTAAAATAACGGCTCACTGCCGGCAGGATGGAGCGGCTGGGTATGCTGCCGCAGTGCGTCAGTGAACGCATGATAGAAAGAGTAAGATTTGGAGAGCAGGATGAAACCCATACGTAACGTCACGCCTGCCGTTTGCTGTGTTTCGTGGAACGCCGCGACGGGGCCAACGCGATACCCCAGGCGATTCGCGGCTTCAAGTACCTTTTGCTCGGTGGCTGCGCGAACCGGTGCGCGACGGTTCAGCACGCGATCTACGGTCGCAACACCCACACCCGCCGCATCGGCAATGGCATTCATGGTGATTTTACTCATCAATAGCTTCCAGTAAATTGATAGTTAATTATCAAAAATAATGCCCGAATTCTTTTTAGAGTGCGAATCTGTTGTTGGATAAGTCGTCATCAAATCTCACTATTTGATAGAAAGCCTCTCAGTATTTTGATCCCCCTCGCAAAAATGAAATGATTCATTTCATTCAGATACCATCCAGAATAAATGTTTGATATTTATTCTCCCGACACCTGTGCTTCAGGCTGATGGATTTACATCAGGAAAGGATTAGAGGGTGCGGTTGCAGCTTCCTATATTTGATGGCTGGCTCCCGGTTCATTAGGTATCAAATAAAACGGAGATGATATGTTCCCTGCAACCCTACCTGCACCTCGTCGTCACCCTGAAAACCAGATTCCTGCATTACGCTGGGGTATTGTTGGTCCTGGCTGGATAGCCGACCACTTTGCCAACGCGTTGCGCCAACACACTCAGCAGCAGCTGATCGCTGTATCGTCACGCAGCCTTGAGAAAGCCCAGGCCTTTGCCAGTAAGTGGGATATCCCGCATGCCGTGGAAGGGATAGATGCACTGCTCAGCCGCTCTGACATTGATGTGGTGTATATCGCCACGCCGCACAATCACCACTTCCCGGATGGTCTGCGCACGTTACAGGCAGGCAAACACGTATTAATCGAAAAGCCGCTGGCGTTGAATGCGCAGCAAGCCTGGCAGTTACAGCAAGAAGCGCAAAAGCAGCAACGCTTGTGTGTCGAAGCGATGTGGTGCGACTTCGCGCCAAAATATGATGTGATCCGTCAACTGCTGGCCGATGGCGCTTTAGGTGATGTTCATACGCTGATCGCCGATCATGGCGAATATTTCACCCAGGATCACCGCATCTTTAATCTCGATCTGGCTGGCGGCCCGATGCTCGATCTCGGCAGTTATTTGATCGGCTTCAGCGTGTTTGTTGCCGGCGCGCCCAACAGCATTGTCGCCAAGGGACAGCCCGCACCGGGTGGGGTTAACGGCCAGACCTCGATGCTGCTGACGCACAGCAATGGTATGCATTCGGTACTCAACACCACCCTATTCAGCAACACGCCTGGCACTGCAGTCATCGCTGGCCGCGATGCCACGCTCTACCTTGACGGCCAGTTCTACGCGCCGGGCAATTTCCGTCTCACCTCCAGTGATGGCCGACACACGCTGCGCTGGGAGGAGCCGACCAACCGCTATATTCAGCTCAGTCATGAAATCGAACATACCGCCTGGTGTATTCATCAGGGCTTGCTCGACTCGCCTGTTCGTCCGCTTGCCACTTCTCTGGCGACGCTGCGGGCAATGGATGACGTCAGGCAGCAAATTGGTGTGGTGTTTAATGAAGAGCGCACCGCTTAACGCTCAGGAGAACAAAATGAAAATCGCTTTTGATGTGGATGTCATCAGAGACCTTGGTATCACTCGCATGGTGCATCAGGTGGCTGAGTGGGGCTATAAGTACATTGAGCAATCCCCGCATCCGCAGATCAACCCGTTCTATAAACATCCCAAAGCCAGCCGTGAAATCATGCGCGAATACAAAAATGCGCTGAATGCCACCGGCGTGGAGATCTCTTCGTTCATTACCGTATACCGTTGGTCCGGCCCAGACGAATTGCGCCGTCAGGCTGCGGTGAAGAACTGGAAACGCATGATTGAAATCGCCGTTGAGATGGGCGTACAGGTGATCAACACCGAGCTGTCGGGCAACCCGAATGAGCCGGAAATCTGTGAAGAGATGTTCTATCGCTCAATGGATGAGTTACTGCCCATTTTTGAACGTGAGGGCATCCGCGTCGAAATTCAGGCCCATCCATGGGATTTCTGCGAACAAAGTAATGAAACGGCGGATATCGTGAAATCCTTCCGTAGCGACAACGTCAAATACATCTACAGTGCGCCGCACACCTTCTATTACGACAAGGGCGTAGGTGATGTGAAAAGCATGCTGCATTACGCAGGCGACGATCTGTCACATATGCTGATTGCCGATACCATGAACCACACCAAGCACTGCCGCTATATCGTTAACCCACCGGGTGTCGATGCGACGATTCATCAGCACGTGGCTGTAGGTGAAGGCGAAGTGAACTTTGATGGGCTGTTTGAGGCACTGCGCGAGATGGATTTTGCCAACCGCACTTACAAGGTGGGCGGCGAGTCGATCATCTCGGCGGCGCTGTTCGGCTATCCGGAGAAGATGAAGTACCAGGCAGTAGAAACACGTGAATTGATTGAGCGTGAACTGCTGAAATAAGTGCGGCTTGATGCCCTCACCCTAACCCTCTCCCACAGGGAGAGGGGACTGGATAGTGTGGACGACATGCTCTCTCGATCGGCCCCCTCGCCCGCTTGCGGGAGAGGGTTGGGGTGAGGGCATCAGATAGACACCCGCTCCACATCCACAAACTCACCGCGTATCAGCGAAAGCTGCGCCGCTTCCGCAATCGCCTGCGCACGCAGACCATCAATCAATCCCGGCAGCCCTTCCACCTTCTCCCCGCCGATGTAACGCACAAACGCATCCAGATGCGTGTAATACGTCTCTTGCACACGGCTAAACCAGTCGGCATAAAGTCCAGGCTGAGTAATCCCTTTACCCTGATACAAGGTGGCACCGCGCGCCGATTGACTCTCTGACGCCAGCATCCCTTCGCTGCCCATCACGCTAATGCGTTCGTCGTAGCCATAAGCCGTGCGGCGTGTATTATCCAGCTGAGCCAAGGCGCCTTGCTGCATACGCATGATAAGCACCGAAGTATCGACATCGAAATCACGTATCTCGGGCATGGCCAGCGCGGCCCCCATTGCACCCACCGTGCTGACTTCATCCTCGGTGAGCCAGCGCAGCAGATCGAAAAAGTGAATCGCCTGATCGCGCATCTGCCCGCCCGAAGCCTGAAGATAACTCAGCGGTGGCAGCTCAGAAGCCCGGCACACCATCTGGGTCAGCTCGGTGCGGCCAATCAGCCCCTGCTTTAACTGCGCTTTCAGCTGCTGATGGCTGAGATCAAAGCGACGATTAAAGCCCACGGTAACGGGCACCTGCAGCGGTGAAATCTTTTCCACCACTTCGCGCGCACGTTGCAGCGACAGATCAATCGGTTTCTCACAGTACACCGCCTTGCCCGCGCGCACCGCCTGCTCCAGCAATTCGGCATGGGTCGGCGTGGCACTGGCGATCAGCACCGCGTCAATCGCATCGCGGTTGAGCGCCTGCTGTACGCTTGCCGCTCGCGCACCAAACCGCTGCGCCACCGCTTCCGCTCGTGAGACATCGATATCGCACACCAGCGCAAGCTCTACGCCGGGATGAGTCGCCAGGTTTGCGGCATGTACCTGGCCTATAAATCCACTGCCAATCAGGGCAAAACGTTGCGGCGTCCGCATCTTAACGCTCCTTTTGTTCACATTTTGGAATAGCCAATGTTGTCAAAATAGCGCTTTGTGGCAGGCTAGCTGAACGCGGTTTTTGATGGAATTACCTCAGATGAAAGCACTGACGCTGGCGGAGCTGGCGAAGCAGGTTGGCGTAGGCGTGGCCACGGTTGATCGCGTCCTGAACGATCGCGGCGGCGTCTCGCCTGCGATGACCAAAAAAATTCTACAGGCAGCGCGCGAGGCGGGTTTAAAGCGTATTTTGCCGGAGGAGCATCGCCACACCTGGCAGGTTGAAGTGCTGCTGAGCGGCAACGGCTCGTTCTTCTTCCAGCAACTGGCACAGGATTTCGCCCATCTCGCTGATGAGCTTGGCTATCGCCGTTTGCGGTTGCATCGCACCCTGATCCCAGAAAACGCGCCCGAGAAGCTGGCAGCACATATTGCAGCCAGCAGCAAAAAACGGGACGCGCTGATTGTCTTTGCCCACGAAAACCCTC
Source organism: Pantoea sp. CFCC18177 (assembly GCF_059412425.1). Classification (NCBI taxonomy): domain Bacteria; kingdom Pseudomonadati; phylum Pseudomonadota; class Gammaproteobacteria; order Enterobacterales; family Erwiniaceae; genus Pantoea; species Pantoea sp. CFCC18177. Next base: position 22,539 of record NZ_JBNBPL010000007.1, on the reverse strand, counting down.
TGATTTATGAGGCGTTAGCCGCTTGCAAAGCGCACGGTGTGCCGGTAATCACCCTGGTCACCGACCTGCCCGATGCGGCGCGCTTGTGCCATGTGGGTATTGATCAATACAAAGCGGGTCGCACTGCCGGGCTGATGCTCGGCAGTATGACCGCCACCGCGGGTGATGTGGTGCTGGTGAGTGGCCGCGCCGACTACTCTGCGCATCGCCAGCGTATCGAAGGCTTTCAATCGGTACTGGCCGAACGCTTCCCGCAACTGCGCTTGCGCGAGATTCTGGCTGGACAGGATGAGCGTGAGCGCATTAGCCGTCTGCTGGAGAAAACCCTTGCCGGCTCGCAGCACATCGTTGGGCTGTACAACACGGGCATGGGCAATACGCAGATCCACGAAGCCCTGGCGCGTCATCGTCTGAACGGCAAACTGGTGTACGTCACCCATGAGCTCTACAGCACCACGCGCCAGCTGTTAGAAAAACGCGTGTTGACGCTGACCCTCGATCAAAACACCCTGCGCCACGCGCAGCTGGCGCTCACCCTGCTGCTCAAACATCTGGAAGAGGGTGAACAGCCCGACACCTACGCGCCCGGTAAAGTGGACTTTATGCTTTTTACGCAAGAGAACTTCGCTTAATCACACTTGGCTTCGCACCGCCAGCGCGGTTAAATCGCCTTCATCTCTCGCTGCTACACTCAGTAGCAGCAAAAAACGCAATCACAACAAGGCGAAATCACTATGTCGGAAAATCAGTATCAGCCCGCGAAAGTCTGGACCTGGGACCCGGAAGCCAAAGGTAACGGCGCGAAAACCAACCGTCCGTTCGCCGGGCCGACGCATGAGAAAACCCTGCCAGTAGGCAAACATCCGCTGCAGCTCTATTCTCTTGGCACGCCGAACGGTCAGAAAGTCACTATTCTGCTGGAAGAGTTGCTGGCCGTGGGGGCTAAAGAAGCCGAGTACGATGCCTGGCTTATCCGCATCGGGGATGGTGATCAGTTCTCAAGCGGTTTTGTTGAGGTTAACCCGAACTCTAAAATCCCGGCCTTGAGTGACCACTCTGTCACCCCGCCGCTGCGCGTATTTGAGTCAGGCAATATTCTGCTCTATCTGGCCGAGAAATTTGGTCACTTCATTCCTGCCGATATCGCGGGCCGTACCGAAACCCTCAACTGGCTGTTCTGGTTGCAAGGTTCAGCGCCCTACCTCGGCGGCGGCTATGGCCACTTCTATTTCTACGCGCCAGAAAAAATCGAATACGCCATCAACCGCTTCTCGCTGGAAGCCAAACGCCAGCTTGACGTGCTGGATCGTCGATTGGCCGATAATCGCTTCCTCGCCGGTGATGAATACACCATTGCGGACATCGCCACCTGGCCTTGGTACGGCAATCTGGTACTGAATAACATCTATGGCGGCGGCGAGTTCCTCGACGTGCAGTCGTATAAAAATGTGGTGCGTTGGGCTAAAGAGATTGCCGAACGCCCAGCGGTAATCCGTGGTCGTAAGGTGAATAAAGCGTTCGGTGCAGAGCCGCAAGACCAACTGCTGGAACGCCACGATGCCGCTGATTTCGATAACAACACCGAAGATAAACGCCAGGCTCGAGGAGAGAAGTAATGGCTGCCTATGTGGTGATGATTAAGGACGAAACGCTGGATAAGGATGAGCTGGCGACCTATGCGCAGAAAGCGGGCGAGGCGCGCGGCGATCATCAGATCAACCCGCTGGCCTTTTACGGCGATCTACAGGTGCTGGAAGGCCGTGATGCGGAAGGCGTGGTGGTACTGGAATTTGCCGATGCTGACGCCGCAAAAGCCTGGTACTTCAGCCCGGCATATCAGGAAGCCAAAGCGCACCGCCTTAAAGGTGCCAATTACCGCGTGCTGTTGGTGAACGGCGTAGCTTAATGTGTTGGCGGTCTTCAGGCCGCCCACTCAACCCAGCCTGAACAACGAGATCGACTGCTGTAACTGATTCGCTTGCCGTTGCTGCTGCTCGACCACCTGCATGGTTTCAGCTACGTGCTGCACATTGTGATGCACGCTGTGATCGATGCTATTGATGCTCTGCTGTATCTGCTCGATGCTGAGATTCTGTTGCTCACTCATCTCCGATAACTCCGTCACCAGCTGCGATAAACCGCTAATGCTGCTGTGAATCGAGCGCATCGTTTGGGCCGCATGCTCAACTTGCACGGCCCCATGCTGGGTGCTGGCAGAACTGGCATCGATTAACTGCCGGATTTCACGCGCCGCATTTTCACTGCGCATCGCCAGATTGCGCACTTCGCTGGCCACCACCGCGAAACCACGCCCTTGGTTCCCCGCGCGGGCGGCTTCCACCGACGCATTGAGTGACAAAATATTGGTCTGGAATGCAATGCCGTCAATCAGCTCCAAAATCACCTTCACCCGCTGTGACTCTTCGCTGATCTTCGCCATCGATCCCATCGCCGACTGGATATTCTCTTCACCGCGCGTTGCCACCGTGCGCGTTTCACTGGCCAGTTCGCGGGCACTTTGGGCTTTATCACGGGTTAAGCTGGCGGCGATACTGATCTCCGTCATCGCGCTGGCAGCCACCTCCAGCGCCTGCGCCTGCTCATCGGTTCGACTTGACAGCGCGGCGTTGCGTTGCAGAAGCGTGTCCGACTCCACTAACAACGCCCCCACACGCTGACTGACCTGCGAGAGCGTGCCATGCAAGGTGCCTAGCGTGGTGCTAAAGGTACGCGCAAAGGGCGTCTCACTCTGCTGTGTATCGGCGGTGAGCGTCAGATAACCGCTTTGCTGATTGATCTGGGCGGCCAGTACTGCCACCTCGCTGGCGGAACGCGCATCAGCGGCCATCTGGCGAGCAATCACCAAAAGTATGATGGTTTGCGCGACAACAAACAGCGCATGGAAAAACACCATGTCCCAGCCTGGGTGATGGAAGACCACCACGCCAAACAGATCGTTATCCTGTAGATAGTTGAACAAAATATGATGCGTCGCCGCTGCAACCGCTCCCATGAGCAGAGGACGTATATCGCGCCACGCCAAGAGTACGGACATCAGCACAAATACCGAGAAGTGATATTCGGTTTCCCCTTCACCGAGCTGAATCAATAAGCCAGCCCAGCCAATCAGCAAAGTGGAAAGAAGTAACCTGGAAGTCAGTGAGCCGCGTATCACCGTTGCGCAAAAGGTGGCCAGCAACACCAGAATCAGCCCCACGATGAGCGCCACCATCACGCTGTGGTTCATCCACCCTATGCCAAGCGCAATCGGCCACAGCGTCCAACAGAGCAGCATGGCAAGCGTGTCTGCGCGCTGTGCAATACGTTTAAGCGAAACCATCTCTACCGGCGCGGCGTCCGGGCCTATCAAGGGCGTTGCGATCATGACACTTTCCACACCAGAAGTTGATCAGGCTGCCCCAAGGATGCAGGGCAAGGCGCACAGACTGAGTGGAGAAATTATCGACAAGCGCGGGAAATAATTTAGCGCCGTCTGAAGCTAAGGTGATGAGATGTGATCTTTTTCACTGTTACAGCTCGCAGCGAGCTGCCGTTAGGCTTATAGCGGGGGTTTTCTTAGTACTAATCTGACTTTACCAGAAGATGTGCACCACTTCATGAATTCGCTCACCCCCGATGATGTACCTATAGTAATATTAATCGTGATGTCTCTTATAAAAGATAGCGGATAATTATGGCTTCTCCTTATGTTATTAGTGTCTTACTCACTGCACACAACTGTGAAAATTTTCTTGAAGACACCTTAGAGAGCTTGAAAAATGCCTGCATTGGGGTGCAGGAATTAGTTGAGATCATCCTTGTTAATGACGCCTCTGCGGATAACACCAGTAAAATGCTGCACGCGTTCGCAGCCGAAAATGCCCATGCCAGCGTATTTGATATTTCATTACGAAATATCGGCAAGGTAAGAAACTTTGCAGTCAGTCAATGCCGCGGTCAGTACGTTATGATGCTGGATGGTGATGACCAACTGTTGAAAAATTCATTAGCGGATATTGTTAACTGCTTAGAAAAAGAGAGTCCAGATGCCTTGTTTGCACCACTCAATGAGGTTTATGAGAATAAGCAGCGGGTTGCAAAATGGCATGGATTAATCACAACGCCATTGAGTCAGCATCAGGCTATTGAAAAATTCCTGATTCATCGTGAATTACAGGCACATTTTATCGGTCAATTCATTAAGCGAGAAATCCTGGAAAAATTTCAATTCCCTGATTTAACCTGCTATGAAGATGCATGGCTCTTCCCTACTGTATTAGAAGTCAGCCACCATATCCTTTATGCTCAACATAGCCCGTATCTTTATTTTAAAAGGGCGCAAAGTTTGTCGAACGACCTGGATGCTGAAAAGATCGCCATGCTAATTCTTGCCACACAGAAAATGGATGATGTTTTTCAGGAAAAATATCGCAATCTCCTGTCATGCCATTGGATTAATATTGCCCATAAGTATTATCCGATGATCAAAAACGAAAATGACCTGGTAACAGTGAAAAATGCCATCAGTAAAATACCCGTCATTTCGTTTCTCGCTGACACCAAAGTGCGAACCAGTTTCAAGAAAAAATACTTCAAAATGAAGCTTAAAGGTCTCTTTTAACACGCTGAAAAAAGCTCCCGTTAAGGAGCTTTTTTATTACCCTCTGCGTTCTCAATCAGCGACAGCAACACCACTAATACACCGAACATGGCGATAAACTCGACTGAGGTTAGCAATACATCGGTCATACCATATAACAGCATGGCAACGCTGGCTATGGCCAATGGCGTGATGGTTTGATGAGATCTTATTTCAACCACGATAAGAGTGAAAAAGAAATACAACAACATCAAGACACCCACCACACCAAATAATGAAGCGAATTGAATAAACTCATTATGCAGATGAACATTAATATAAATTAACGCCCAGGAATCCGATTGATGATGTTCATCAAGGTAGGTGGTAATGAATTTATTACGCTGATCCTGCGTCTGACCTAATGGTGCATGTTCAAAGGCCAGAATGCCGGTTTTCCACATGGTAAAGCGCGATCCCAGCGATGTTTTGTCATTGCCCTGCTGATAATCCGTGTACTCCGTCACGGTCGTATCAACACGGGTTTCAATCAGTTTATAGCTAAGGCCTACCGCTAACAGCAGCAATAGCGCTACACACCCTATGAATTTCACATTACGTGTCACCGCAAAGAGTCTCACTGTCATGTAAGCAAGGAATAAAGTATGGATGGCCATAGCCGAGCGCGTTTGCGTCAGCATAATCACGTACAGTGAAATGATCGAAACGAACAGGAAAAAGGCTTTCTTTAGCTTGCTGTCAGGCATTCTCAATATCAGTGATATTAACGCCAGCATCACGATAGAGTAGGCATAGGCCGTCATTGTTGCGCGGTTAATGCCGAGCACAATGCGCTCATCGGTGGTTATCGATTGGAAGATCGCAAAGCAACTTGAGGTGATAAATGCCAGGGATAAAGAGAGAAAAGCATAGCGCACAGCCAATTTTTTGTTCAGCGACCCAGTGCGGAAGCAGTGCATCATGTACACCATAATAAGCCAGGCAAGGATAAATCGCTTCCCAGCGGTATAATACAAGCCATCTACGGTATGCATGACATATTGGAAGTATATTGACCACCCAACGTAAATCACACCCAGCAATAATATCGCCAGAGCTTTTTTATCCGTTAGCTTAACCTTCTTTCTTTGCCATAATTCAATAACTACACCAGCCAATGAAAAATAAGCACAATAATAAAATAATACCCGCCCCCCTTTCTCATACAGAAACGCAACGGGAAGCATACAAAAAAGTGCGGCAAAAGCCAGCCAAGGCAGCGCCATGCCAAGATTTTTTCTCTTCATTACTGGTGATAATATACTCAAAATTCGCTTAGCCTCAGTAACCTTTACTCTCAAAATGACCGATGGAACATTAAGTATAATCCTAAATACTTTATTTATGATTTTTACTTACTGTCACTCATCCTCACGTTTTGATGCCTCTCAAAGTAGGAATAACCCCTGTCTCTGATTCATTCAACGATAATATCGCCAATGCGCTGCTGATAATGCCGCACTGATTGTTCAACGTCCAGCAGTCAACGGCTTATTTACTTCGCCTCATCAACGTTAAATTGGATCCGTTAATGGATTATGGGGCGGTACATAGAGGGGAGTTGGCTTACAGGGAGTGAGGATGAGGTGGAGAAGAAATTCCCCTCTTGCATGATGAAGAGGGGATAAGCGCATTAATTCGCAGCAAACTGCGCGTAGTTATCCTGAGTAATGGTTTTGTACGGTACCCAGTTGTACTCCTGCACTTTCTGCTTATCCAGCAGCGCCTTGGTGACCTGAACCGCGCCGGTTGCCTGGCCTTTGGCATCCTGGAAGATGGTCAGGGTCATTTTGCCGTTTTTCACAAACTGCTGACCATCAGGCGTGCCATCGATACCCGCTACCAGAATTTTTTCATTCTTCGCCTGGCTGAGTGCCATGATGGCACCGATCGCCATTTCATCGTTGTTGGCGGCGATAGCATCAATCGGACGCTGGTTCAGCAACCAGCTCGACACCACATCCACCGCTTCATTGCGCTGCCATTTGGCGCTCTGCTTCTCAATCACTTTCATATCTTTGTATTTGGCGATGACCGCTTCGACCGCTTTGGTGCGTTCACGCGCTTCCTCGTTCGACAACGCACCCATTAAAATCGCCACGTTACCCTTGTAGTTCATCTTCTTCGCCAGTGCTTCCATCTGCATCTCGCCGCCCAGCGCCGAATCGGAACCGACATAAGCCATGTCACCTGGCAACTTCACTTCCGGCTTACGATTGACAAAAATCAGAGGGATATTGGCGTTTTTCGCTGCGGTAATCATCGGCAACACGCCCTGGGTGTCCACGGGGTTGAGGATAATGGCGTCAACGCCCTGGTTGATAAAGTCATCAACCTGCTGCACCTGCAACGCCACATCGCCTTTGGCATCGACAAACTGGCCGTTAAGTTGGTTAGCCTTCAGCTCTTCCTGCATCTGGGTACGCAGGATGGAGACGAAGTTAAGATCGAAATTAGCCAGGGCGACGCCAACGGTGAAGGTTTTCGCACTGACGCTCAGACTCAGTAACAACGAGCACAGGCACAGCATGATGTTTCTGATATTCATGGGTTCATTCCTGTAGGGTTGAGGTTTTATTGTTATGACGCCGGGCAACAGGCAAATACCCGGCGGTAGAACGCTTAAATCGTGAAGTGATCGCGGAACTGTTGCAGTGCGAGCGTGCTATCACCGCTGGCCCAGCCCTCCATCGCGACAGTGCCGGTATAGCCCACCTCGTGCAGCGCACGGGCGATGGCGCGGTAGTTGATTTCACCGGTACCGGGCTGTTGACGCCCCGGCACATCCGCCACCTGAATTTCACCGATGGCCGTACCGCAGCGGCGAATCAGCTCGATGAGATTTCCTTCACCAATCTGCGCGTGGTAGAGATCGAGGTTCATTTTTAGCGCCGGACTGTTGACGGCTTCCACCAGCGCACGCGTGTCGGCGGCCAGCGCAAACGGCGTGCCGGGATGATCAACAGGCAGATTCAGGTTTTCCAGCGTGAATACGCGTCCGGCGCGCTCGCCCAGCTGTGCCACTTTGCGCAGCGTCTCGACGGCTTTGAGCCACATCTCCCCCGTGACAATCTCCACGGGTTTCACCGGTAAACCTTTGTCATCCAGACCGGTGCCGTGCAGGTTCAGCCCTGGACAATTAAGCCGCTCAGCCACAGCCAGCGAGGTTTCCGCGCTCTGCAGCAACTGCTGAATCTCGCTGTCATCGGTCAGGTTACCGGTGAGGTAGCCGGTCATAGAGGTGAAGCGCGCCCCGGTCGCCACCAGCGCATCAATGTCTTTATTGGCCCAGCCCCAAATTTCGACGCCAAATCCAAGCTCATGAATGCGTTTTACACGCTCGATAAATGGCAGATCGAGAAACACCATTTCGGCACAGACAGAGAGTTGATAGGTCGCCATTAGCGCGCTCCTAAGGTAACAGGCAGGTTCTGTTTGACGGACTCGATACAGGCCAGCGCAATCGCCAGCGCATTGCGCGCATCTGCGCCGGTGGCGCGTGGTATTTCTCCGGTGCGAATACAGCGTGCGAACTCGGCCATCTCCGCCACATAGGCTTCACGCAGCAGATCGGAATCCATTCTCGAGGTATCGATGGCAATACCGTCGGCGTGGTAGCGCACGCAGTGGTTGGCGTTGATATGGCCGGCCTGCAACATGCCTTTGCTGCCAAATACTTCACCGCGCACATCGTAGCCGTACACCGCCTGGAAATTGGCTTCGGCAATGGCAATCGCACCGTTGTCGAAACGAATCGTTACCACGGAGGTATCTAACAGCCCTTTGTCTTTGAAGTCTGGGCGCACCAGCGCATCAGCGATTGCGTACACTTCGACCGGCTTCGCGCCGTGGTTAAAGTGCAGCAGCGTATCGAAATCGTGGATCAGGGTTTCCAGGAAAATAGTCCACTGCGGGATCGGGGCCGGATCGTGCAGCTTCGGATCGCGCGTGACCGAACGGCTCAACTGCGTGGTGCCGTTTTCGCCGGCTTTCACTGCCGCGATGGCGGCCGCAAAGCCGGAATCAAAGCGGCGGTTGAAACCTACCTGCAGCACGACGCCCGCGCTTTTGGCCGCCGCAATCGCGCGATCCGCTTCATCCAGCGTCACCGCCATCGGTTTTTCACAGAACACATGCTTGCCCGCATTGGCCGCGGCGATCACACACTCGGCGTGTGTCCGCGCCGGTGCCGCGATAGCAATGGCATCTATCTCAGGATCCTGCAGCAGCGCATGCAAATCGCTGTACGCTTTGGTCACACCTAATTTGCTGGCCAGTTTCTCTGCGGCACCCGGCAGCGGATCGGCTACGGCAGCCAGGATAGCGCCCGGTACACGATACGCGAGGTTTTCGGCATGGAAGCTGCCCATGCGGCCCGCACCAATCAGGCCAACGCGTACAGGGTCAAGATGATATGTCATGGTTCATTCCTTAGGTTTCTGGATATACCCAATCGGGCCTTGCGATGTCATCAAGACATTGCAAAGCCAATGCCAACCCATATCGCGGTGATTTTGTGAGACAGAACACAGCGTTGGCTCACAAACTGGCAATAAAATTTACATGTCAACTTTGCATGTCAATAAAATGGACATTCCACCGCCAGCAGGAGTGTCCGATGCGTACCATTGAGCGTTTACCCTTTAAAGATGAAAGCGACCCCATATTCAGCCTGCCCAACAGTGCAGAAGTGGGCGAATGGGATACGCTGCTGTGGCAGGGTTGGCACAGTTTTGAACGAGGTGAGCAGCCGCACTGGATGCGGCGAAGCATTTTGCACTCCTGGCAGCGCTCGCAGCAGCGTGCCATCGACCCCACGACCTTTGTTTATACCTCTCCGCCCGGCGAGGAGCTGGCGGCGATCCTGGAACACAATGCCGAGCTGATCCTGGTGGCACGCAACGTGATGGAGAACCTGCTGGCCTACAACCCGGACGGCCATATCAATCTCACTGATGCGCAGGGTGTCACACTGCATTTCTGCGGTTCCGATCTGACACCTGTTGGCAGCATCCTCAGTGAAGAGGTGCTCGGCACCAATTGCACGGCACGCTGCCTAATCGAGCAACGCCTGGTGTATGTGCTGAGCGGGGAGAACTGGAAGATCGATTTACGCAATCGCCACTTTCAATGCGCCGCCGCACCGGTACGTGACGCAAGCGGTCAAATGCTAGGCGTGCTGACACTGACCGCTACGCCGGATAACTTCAATACCCACACGCTGGGTACCGTACAAGCCGCTGCGGAAGCAGTGGGACAGCAACTGACGCTGCGCCGTTTACTGGCCGAGCAGCAGTCGATTCTCGAAACCTTGAATGAAGGCGTGATCGTCTGCGATCGCCACGGTCGCATTAAAACCCTGAACCGCTATGCACGGCAGATTTTCAGCGGCCTCGATCCCGATGCCGGGCCGATCGATGTCCTACTGCAGCCGCAAGGTGGATCGTTACTTACCATGCCGTTTTGCAACGACCGCGAGATGCAGTTCATCCCGGATGGCATCCAGCCCCTCTCCTGCCTGATTTCCCTTATGCCCGCGCCCGATGGCGGTCGCGTGCTCTCTCTGCGTGAGAACCAGCGTATCCGCGCGATCACACGCCGCGTGATGGGGGCCAGCGCCAGCTACACCTTCGAGATGATTCGCGGCCACGCCCCGCTTGTGCAGCAGGCGATTCAGAAAGCGCGCGCCAGCAGCCGCACAGACAGCACAGTGTTGTTAAGCGGTGAAAGCGGTACCGGTAAAGAGTTGTTTGCCCAGGCGATTCACAATGCCAGCCCGCGTCATCAGGAACCGTTTATCGCGCTCAACTGCGGCGCACTGCCACGCGATCTGGTCCAGAGTGAACTGTTTGGCTATGTCGATGGCGCATTTACCGGCTCACGGCGTGGTGGCTCAGCCGGTAAATTCGAACTGGCAGAGGGCGGCACGCTGTTTCTCGATGAGATTGCCGAGATGCCGTTAGAGGCGCAAACCAGTTTGCTGCGCGTCTTACAGGAAGGTGAAGTGGTGCGCATCGGCGCGGCGCATCCGCTGAAAGTGAACGTACGCATCATCGCCGCCACGCACTGCAATCTGCTTGATGCCGTGGAGAAAGGCGCCTTTCGTCGCGATCTCTACTACCGCCTTAACGTTATTTCGCTGGAGATACCGCCACTGCGCCAGCGTCAGGAGGATATTCCAGGATTGGTGAATACCTTTATTGTCGCGCTCTGTACCCGGCTGAAACGCATTGCCCCCCAAATGTCGCCTGAAGCGATGAGCTGTTTGCAGGCGTGGCACTGGCCGGGCAACGTGCGTGAATTGGAGAATCTGGTCGAGCGTATGGTGAACCTGTGTGAAGGGCTGGAGATCGGCAGGCAGGATTTGCCCGAGGAGATGACGCGACGGGCTTCAGTGACCGACACCAGTACATTGACGTCATTGCAGGATAAAGAGCGCCAGCATGTGTTGCAGGTAGTGAGTGAACACAAAGGCAATCTGCGCCAGTCCGCGCAGCTGCTGGGGATTTCCCGCACGGCGCTGTATAACAAATTGAAGTTGTGGCAGGTGGACGTGGCCGCAATAAGAAGTGGATTAGCTTTGTAAATGCGGCCCCAGGCAGCGTTATTGTCAGGCCTGGAGGCCGCCCCTACGAACACCCGCATCTATGAACAATAGTTACAACGACGCCCCACCGCATATCACCAATTCCTGCCCGGTGATGGCGTCAGCAGCCGGCGACAGCACAAAGCCTGCCAGTGCAGCGACCTCTTCTGGTTTGATATAGCGCCCCATCGGCGGCAGCTTGGGCGGTGAGCTGGCACGCCCCGGTTGCAGCAGCATCGGCGTTTCGGTGGCGCCCGGCGCAATCACATTCACTGTAATACCTTGCGGCGCTAGCTCTGCCGCCCAGCTGCGTGCCATTCCCACCATCGCCGCTTTGGTACTGACATACTGACTGCGATTGGCTGCACCGCGTGACGTTCGACTGCCGATCAGCACAATACGATCGCCCTGTGTCATCTGTGGCTGCAAGGCATTCGCCATGATTTGCGCCACCTGCACATGCAGATACCACAAGCGAGCACTCTGCTCTTCATCCAGATCGCCAAGCGGTGCCGCCGCCATCATCCCCGCCGCATGCACCAGTGCGTTGACCTTCGGCAGTGCGGCCAACGCCTGTTTCAGCAGGTTGGCATCAAACAGATCGACGCTCACCGAGGTAAAGGCGGGGTGATCTTTTTTCACCGGCGTGCGGCTGAAACCCGTCACCTGCCAGCCTTGCGCCAGCAAGTGATCGGCAATCGCCGCGCCGATGCCGGAACTGACACCGGTAACCAGCGCGTGTCGACTCATGCTTATCCCCTCACCCATGCTTCGTTGACGCGCACATATTTAATCGCCTGACGGAAATAGGTATAGGCGATGTGCAGCGCACCGTCTTCGCTCTGTTTGATACTGGGGTAGGAGAACTCGCGGTTCAGCTTCTGCTGTGAGTTATTGGTCATGCAGTAGCCATCCCCCTCGTCGAGGTTGCGCTGCCACGGCCAGCTTTTACCGCCATCGGTAGAGATCGCCAGCGTCATCGGCGCGCGCGGCGCCCCCCAAAATGCCGTGCGCCCGGTGTGCACCACCGGTTCCGCCGCCACCGCCACATCGTCATCCTCGTCTTCAATTTCATCGTACAACGACAGACGGCGCTCGCTGGCATCTTTGGCGCTCATCGCATTGAACACCAGTGCCAGATGACCGTTGTTCAGCGTGGTGACCTGAATCGAAGAGTTGTTATTAGGCAGTTCGGTCGCCAGCGGCGCACTCCAGCTCTCTCCGCCGTCAACGGAGCGGCTTTGGTAGATAAAATCTGCCCAACGGCTGCGATACAGCGCTAACAGGCTGCCATCCTGCAACAATGTGATATTCATGTGTACACAGCCCAGACTCTCCGGCACCGCGACATCACGCCAGCTTTTCCCTTTATCACTGGAGATCTTCACCGCGCTGATATCGTCATTCCCTACCCACTTCACGCCCGGCTGGGTGCGGCAATAAAACACCGGCAGCAACCAGTTGCCATTCGGCAGCACCACAATCGGCTGGCGAATAAAGGTGCCAGGCTGATCGAGCAGCGTTTCAATGGCACTCCAGCTGCGGCCAAAATCGCGAGACTGACGATAACGCACAATGGCGGTGTCCTGATTACCCGACTTCTGGGCAGTCCAAAGCAGCCACAGCACCTGATCGGGATCGAGGAACAGCACCGGATTTTGCTCCGAACGGGTGGAATCATCAGAGAGTTTTTCTGCTTCGCTCCACTGCGTACTGCCCTTCTCCAGACGCGAGCACCACACCGAAATATCCGCGATCCCCTCCTGAGTGCCACCAAACCAGACGCACAGCAGATCGCCGTTCGGCAGGGGCAGCAAATTCGCAGCATGGTTCTGCGGACAGACCGAAGGCAGCATGGCCGTCAGCTGCTGTGCATCCTGGGCGTGTGGATGAAGGTTACCGTTACGTTCTACGGTAATCGTTGAATCGGTCATATCAGGCTCCACTGTTTTGCATTGACGATTTTGGGGCTTTTTTCTCAAGCGCCTGGCGCGAGGGGATCAAACGGTCAATCACCATGATCACCGCAGGCGTAATCAGCGCAACGTACATGTTATTGATGCCGAACGGATCACCCAGCAGGTACCAGACCGAAGTCACCACGCAGGCACCAATCAGGCCCGCATTGGCACCGCGCGTGCTTTTATAGAACGGCAGGTAGAAAGCGATAATGGCGACAACCGAGATCGACAGGCGAATCGCGCGAGTAAAGAAGGATAACTTCAATACTTCCGGCACAAACAGCACAAAGATCAGCGGTAAGAAACCAATCAGCAGCGATAACCAGCGTGTCATACGGAACTCACGTTCTGGCGTAGGGTTGCGGTAAGGCACGTAGAAATCTTTCACCACCAGCGAGGCAATCGCCAACGCCACGGTGCTCACGCTGACAAAGATTGATGCCACCAGCGAGGTCGTCACAATCCCTGCCAGCCATGGGCTCATATCCTGCAGGAACACCGGCAGCGCATAGAGGCTCTTAATATCCGGATGCAGGTACTTAGCCGCCACGCCAATCAGTGCAATGGCGATGGCAATCGGCATACAGAAGAAGAAGGCGACCCAAGTGGCGCGTTTGGCAGACTCCGCGCTTTTGGTGGAGGCAATCGCCTGAATCACGAACTGGGTGCAGAAGATCGAGCCGATAGTGCCAATCATCCACGCGAAGATAGTGCTGGCACCGACATTGCCATCCCAGGTCCAGTAGAAGTGCGGCATATCCTTGATCATCGGCTTAACACCGCCGGTCATGTGCAGCGCCACACCGAGAATGATCAGAATGCCGATATATTTCAGTCCGCTGTGCAACAACGTAACCCAGGCAATGCCCTTCATGCCGCCAAACATAAAATAGAAAGTACTGACGATCGCGGTGATCACCGCCGCCGTGGTGAGATCCAGGTTTAACACCGTGGAGATCGCCGCCGCGCCGCTCACATAGTTACCGACGTTCACCAGCAGCAGCGCGTAGATCATAATGATCGAGATAATATTTTTGGTCGAGGTACCGTAGCGCTCGGCAATCGCGCCTGAAATGGTGATTTTTCCGGTGTTGTAAATGCGCTTCACCAGCAGGAAACCAAACAACGGGAAGCCAATAGCGGCACCAATCACGGACCAGGACGCGGCAAAACCGTCTTCAAAAGCGGCTTGCGCCGTACCGATCGTGGATTTCGCGCCGATATATTCTGACATCAGCATTACGCCCACCACAAAAGCCGGCATCACGTTGGATCCCGCCATAAAGTCGCCGCTGTTTTTACTGCGCAGACGCCAGGTCAGCCAGGTGGTAAACAGAATGTACGCGATGACAATCCCGACAATAATCATCATCCCTTCTGCAGAGAATTGTTTCATTTTAGCCTCATCGATAACGTAGGGTCGTGGCAGGCGCTGGGCTTAACGCATGCCGTTAATGAGGTCGCCAACTTTGTTATTTTATACCTTTCATACTTCAAGCTGCAGGTGCGTTGGCTACGTGCATTCACCTCAGTCACTTACTTCAGTAAGCTCCTGAGGATTCATGCACTTGCCGCCTTCCTGAAGCTCGAATTATTTTGGGTATAGTGTCTTTGCACTCTGGCCACCCCCTGCTTTATTTTGTGATTCATTTCACTCACCGCAGAATGAATTCACGCACAAGCAGGGCAATTTATAGGCTAAATGAAGTAATATTTGTTTGATCATGCTCACAAACAGTCAATGATGATTATAAATAATCAAAATCAACTTAACTATTTCAGCGCGGACTGCAAAAAGTCGACAAAGGCGCTAATGCGAGCGGGCAACTGGCGCTGTGGCTGCCACACGGCAAAAATATCACCGTCCACCGCGCTCCATTCAGGCAGCACATGCAGCAGTTCCCCGCGCTCAATGCTGTGCTGAGCGTCCCACCAGGAACGCAGCAGAATACCGTGTCCATCCATCGCCAATTGCACCGCCACCTCACCATCGTTGGTGATCAGACTGCCGTGCACCTTTTGCGTCAACTGCTGCTCGCCGTTGCTCAAACGCCACAGGGCAAAATCACTCTCATACTGACGCAGTAAAATACAGTTGTGTTGTGACAGAGCAGCAATATTCTCAGGCAGCCCATAGCGTTCGGCATAGATGGGCGCGCAGCATAACACGCGCGGATTGGTGCGCAACTTACGCGCCATCAGCCGTGCATCGGGCGGCTCGCCAATGCGGATATCGATATCAATGTGCGCATCAAGGAAATTGAGTGGCTGGCTGCTGAGTTGCAGGGATAAGGAGACTTCAGGATGCAGCGCGGCAAAACGTGAGACGCAAGGCGCCACGTGGCGTCGGCCAAAGCCGAACGAGGCGTTGATGTTGAGCGAACCGCGCAGCACCGCAGTCTGACTGCTGACCGCTTCTTCCAGCTCTGCCAGCTGATCCAGCAACGGTCGCGCCCCTTCCAGATAGCGCTTGCCCTCGGCGGTCAGTTCCAGCCGTCGCGTAGTGCGCCGCAGCAGTTGAACGCCCAGCCGCTGTTCCAGTTGGCTCAGGCGTTTACTGACCGCAGGCAGCGACAGGCCCAGTTCCCGCGCCGCAGCGGTTAAGCTCTCCAGCGTTGCCACCCGGACAAAGAAGGCCAGATCGTCGGTTGAAGTGCGCGATTCTCTACTTTTATTCAACATTGGCTTGCCGCTCAGGCTAATTATTTCCCAGTGATGCATGGTTATACTGCGTTCAGAACATCAACAGCAACCTGCGAGAGACCCTATGAGCGGCAAAACCTATAAAATCGCCGTCATCCCTGGCGATGGCATTGGCAAAGAAGTGATGCCTGAAGGCATCCGTGTAATGGATGCAGCGGCGAAGAAATTCAATATTTCACTGGAGTGGCAGTGGTTTGACTTTGCCAGCGCGGAATACTGGCAGCAGCACGGTAAAATGCTGCCGGATGATTGGTTCGCCACCTTGAGCCAGTTCGATGCCATCTATTTTGGTGCCGTGGGTTGGCCGGATGTCGTGCCCGATCATGTGTCACTGTGGGGCTCGCTGTTGCAGTTCCGCCGCGAGTTCGATCAGTACGTCAATCTACGCCCGGTGCGTTTGATGCCTGGCGTGAAAGCACCGCTGGCGAACCGCCAGCCGGGCGATATCGATTTCTACGTCGTACGCGAAAACACCGAGGGCGAGTACTCGTCCGTGGGCGGCACCATGTTCCCCGGCACCGAGCGTGAAGTGGTGATCCAGGAGACGGTCATGACGCGCACTGGCGTCGATCGTATTCTGAAATTTGCCTACGAGTTAGCGCAAAAGCGTCCGAAAAAACACCTGACATCGGCCACCAAATCCAACGGTATTGCCATCACCATGCCCTATTGGGACAGCCGTGTTGAAGCGATGGCACCGAGCTATCCTGAAGTGAAAGTCGATAAATATCATATCGATATTCTGACCGCGAACTTCGTGCTGCACCCTGACTGGTTTGATGTGGTGGTCGCCAGCAACCTGTTTGGCGATATCCTGTCGGACCTCGGCCCCGCCTGTACGGGTACCATCGGGATTGCACCCTCGGCCAATATCAACCCGGAGGGCAAGTTCCCCAGCCTGTTTGAACCTGTGCACGGTTCTGCGCCCGATATCGCGGGTAAAGGCGTGGCCAACCCGATTGGACAGATTTGGTGTGGCGCGATGATGCTGGAACATCTGGG
The DNA here is from genome assembly GCF_059412425.1 of Pantoea sp. CFCC18177. NCBI lineage: Bacteria > Pseudomonadati > Pseudomonadota > Gammaproteobacteria > Enterobacterales > Erwiniaceae > Pantoea > Pantoea sp. CFCC18177. The sequence goes on along the minus strand of NZ_JBNBPL010000007.1, from coordinate 5,648 downwards.
TTACGCTGAAGCGGGTGCCGCAGTGCTTGATGCGATTGAGCGCACGCTGGCTGCGGGCAATAACCTGACACGCGATCTCGGCGGCAGCGCCTCAACGGAAGCGCTGGGCGTGGCCATAGCGGCTGCGTTGTAACGTTAAAATGCGCGATGAGTCGCGCCGCTACGGTAATGTCGGTTACGGGCGACCTGAAGGCCGCCCCTGACAATGATGGATATTCTGAACGCCCAACTACTTCACTGCCCCTTCTGTCACACCACTAATAAACTTGCGCTGGAACACCAGGAACACCGCCACCAGCGGCATAATCACGATCATCGCGCCTGCCATCAGCACCGGAATGTCGATGGTGTTTTTGTTCTGGAAGAACATCATGCCGATGGGCAAGGTGCGTAGCTCATCTTTGTTGACCAGAATCAGCGGGATAAGAAATTCGTTCCACGTCCAGATAAACAGCAGCAGCGCGAGCGTAGAGAGCGTGGGCCAGATAGCGGGTACCAGAATGCCCCATAGAATTTTGCGGCGTGATGCCCCATCCATCACCGAAGCTTCCACCAGTTCACGCGGCACTTGCTGCAGTGCGGTGGCAATCATCAAGGTGGTAAACGGCAGCGACAGCGCAATTTGCGGCAGGATCAGCGCCAGATAGGTGTTGGTCAGCCCCATCCAGCGCAATTCGTGATACAGCGGAATAATAAAGGCTTCACTCGGCAGCACCATGCCCAGCCCCAGCATCGCTGCGACCACTTTCTTGCCGGGGATCTTCAACCAGGCAAAACCGAATCCCGCCAGAATACCGAGCAGAATACTGCTGATCACCACCGGAATCACCACCAGCACCGAGTTCATGAAGTAGACGTTGAAGTGACCCTGCTGCCAGGCAGTGACATAGTTTTTGAAGTTCAGCGACGAGGGCAGCGTAAACACGCCCTGAAACAAGTCAATCTGGGTTTTGAATGAGGTCATCAGCGCCATCAAAAACGGCAGAATGGTCATCAGCGCGACAATCCAGATCAGCGCGCGAGAGGCTATTGGCGTGCCACGCATCAGTGTCTCTCCCGAATGGCAAAGTGAATTAATGCGTTGATCATCAATACAATCAACATGCTGAACACCGCCACCGCGGAGGCATAGCCAAAGTAGTGCAGGTCGAAGCCCTGCTTATACATAAAGATGTTGGTCACCATGGTTGAGGTGCCAGGCCCGCCTTGCGTCATCACGTAGACCAGGTCGAAAGCCTTGAGGCTGGCAATCACCGTCAACAGCAGCGCAATACGCAGCTCCGGACGCAGCGAGGGCAGCGTAATCCGGATAAATTTCTGACGACGTGAGGAGCCATCTAAATCGGCTGCCTCAAGCAGCGACGGATCCATGCGCTGCAAACCGGCCATAAACAGCACCAGGCAGAAGCCGAAGAAGTACCAGGTCGCCACTAGCCCGACCGCTGGCAGCGCCCAGGTAAAATCGCCCAGCCAGGAGAGTGCCAACTGCGGTAAACCGATAGCGCGCAGAAACTGATCGATGGGGCCAAACGCCGGGTTGTACAACCAGCGCCACACCACGCCCAGCACCGCCATGGGCATGATATACGGCAGGAAAAAGAGGATGCGCAATACGCTACGCTCTTTGGCATTGCGCGTGTCATACAGGAAGCTGCACAGCAGCAGGCCTACGCCAATCGGTAGCAGGGTGTAAAACAGCATCAGCAGCGCATTGTTGCCCAGCGCCACCCAGAACACCGGATCCTGGAACATGCGCATATAGTTGCTAATGCCCGTGAAAATCGGCCAGGAGGTGCCATCCCACTCGGTGAAACTGATGCCAAGCGATGCCAGCAGCGGCAGAAGTAAAAACACCGCGTACACCAGCACGGCGGGCAGAAGATAGAGCGCATTGCGCCAGGCAGATTTGTTCAGCATAACCTTACTCGCTTGCGGGCCTGTTCACGGCCCGGCGTGGTGGCCGGGCCGGACGTCATCAGTGCTTCAGGGTTTTCAGGTAACGTTGGTAGTTGTTATCGAAATTAATGACCATTTGATCCGGCGTCTGCCGTCCTGCCAGCAACAGCTGAACATTCTGATTCAACTCCGCGTTCATGGTCGGCGTGGCCCAGTCAAGATAATGGCCAAGACCATCATGATCGTTGAGGGTCACCCAAACTTGATAGGCTTCAGCCAGCAGTGGGTTGTCCGCTGGGATCTGCGCGTTTTTGCTGGTGCCCGCAGGCAGGAAGCCGACTTTCAACCAGCGGTTAGCCATCTCATCCGAGACGATGTAATCGATGAATTTGGCAGCCGCATCTTGCTGCTCTTTGGTTTTCGCGGTGTTGGTAATCGAGAACGCCAGGTCTGTCCCGCCGACCATCAACGCATGCTGCACTCCCTCGCCCATCGGCATCGCCGCAAAGTGCAGATCTTTGTTGTCTTTAAACTGGCCGAGATACCAGGTACCGCTCACCAGGAAAGCTGACTGACCATTCTGGAACAGCGTGGCGGCATCATCATGCCCAATACCTTCGAAACCCGGGAAGAGGTAGCCTTTGTCTTTCCAGCTCTTCATCATGGTTGCCGCTTTCACCAGCTTATCGTCTTTGAAAGTCCCCCCGACGTCGTAAATCAGATCGTCCAGCGCCTTGCGGTCTTTACTCTCTATTTGCGCTTCCCACAGGGTACTCAGCAACTGCTGCCCCATGTTGCCATCCAGCAGACCAAGCATCATCGGCGGCGTACCCGCTGCTTTCAGCTTCGCCATTGCTGCTTCCAGTTCCGGCAAGGTTTTAGGGACGGCCACACCCGCTTTATCCAACAACGCTTTGTTGTAGTAGAGCCCGACCATTTCACCCAGGCTCGCCACGCCATACAGGTTACCGCTGCCAAAATCCTGCTTATCAGACCAGCGGTTGCGTTTGAGAATCGAGTCCGGGAAGCGTGTGGTCCAGCCGTAGGTCTTGGCGTAATCATCCATCGGCCACAGCAACTTATCTTTCACCAGCGATCCCATATCGCCACCGCCCTGATTGACCTGAGCGATTTGCGGGCCATCACCGGCGGTCAGCGCCAGCTTGAGTGGGATGCGCGTATCTTCAAACGAGTGCACCGAGCGCTGGATCGTGATGCCCGGATTTTTTTGCTGGAACGCCTTAACCGCTTCATCCACCGCTTCGGTCTGCTGCGGATAGTTGTAAATATCCCATTCATTCAGCGTCACCGCCTGGGCCGCCGCCATGGTTGCGCCGAGCACGATCCCGGCTGAAACCAGACGCGACAGGCCGCGCAGTGAGCTTTTCATACGGGACGAACGCTGGGTTGAATCACACATCATGCTCGGTTTCTCCAACAGATGACTGGCATCCCTTCATCTCGACACCTGCCTGTCCTGACAGGTTGATTCAGCTGCAATAACACCGTTAATTCATACTTACTTTATGAACAAAAGAAAGTCAAACATCGCCAATGTGGAATTTTTGCTCTGTGATGCAGTGCAAAAAGTGAGAAGAAAAGCGGCTTAAACAGCAGAGAACCCTGTGTTTTCGTGCAGATATCGCACATTAAACGAGCATCACCCTTGTGCATCAGCATAAACCACCAATACAATTAAACCACTGACATATCATATGAAAATTCTATAGTTATCGAGTCAATCACTGGGCCCTACAGGGACAGGCAGCACGGATTACCGCATAGCGTGGGCGGATGCGGCTATCAAAGCTTCAAAGGTCATAACCGTAAATTAGGGTTGATGTCTGCTTTGTGCGCCAGGTCAATTATTACACCTTGAAAACTAAGTCAGCTTTCTTTACCGTGAAATCTGTTCATCTCCTGACCACAGAGGCACCCCATGACGGCCGAAGGTGTTATTCGTCGCGCGAACGAGGCTGATTTTCCCGCCCTGTCGCGTATTTGCTTAGAAACCGCCAACGCCGGAACCGACGCTACGGCGCTCTACTCGGATCCGGCGCTGCCCGGCCTGCGTTTTGTTATTCCGTACGCGCGCTTTGCACCTGAGTTTGCTTACGTACTGGAACAACAAAGTGAGGTGGTGGGCTATGCCGTCGCTGCACCCGATACGCGCGCATTTGAGGCTGAGCTAAACACATCGTGGTGGCCTCGCCTGCAACAGCAGTACCGCGATTACACGCCTCGCGCCCCGCTGGATAGCAAAGTGCTGGATGCGATTCACCAACCCGATGAAGCCGCAGAACAGCTGGTGAGCCAGTGGCCCGCACATCTGCACATCAACCTGTTGCCCGCGGCACAACAAGGTGGCTGGGGACGTAAATTGATTGAACAGTTGCTGCACGAGCTGCGGGCAGCAGGCGTACCCGGGGTTTACCTTGGTGTCAGCCTGCAAAATGAGAAAGTCTGTGGCTTTTATCAGCGCCTCGGCTTCACGCCGATTCTGCGCAGCAACGCCATCTACATGGGCCAACTACTCTGATTGAGGCACCGCATGACTAGACTGCACCTGCAAAACGTGAAGAAGTCCTATGACCATGTCAACGTCATCCACGGCATCGATCTCACCATTAACAGCGGTGAGTTCGTGGTGTTTGTGGGCCCATCCGGCTGTGGTAAATCAACCCTGTTGCGCATGATTGCCGGGCTGGAAGAGATCAGTGACGGTAAGTTGCTGATTGAAGGTGCAGATATGACTCAGCAACCCGCCACTGAACGCGGGATTGCCATGGTATTTCAGTCTTATGCCCTTTATCCCAACATGACGGTGCGCGGCAATCTGGCTTATCCGCTGGAGGTGATGAAGAAATCCAAAGCTGAGATTGAGCAGGCGATTAACAAGACGGCAGCGAGCCTGCACCTGACTGAACTGCTGGACCGTCTGCCGCGCGCCCTCTCTGGCGGCCAACGCCAGCGTGTCGCCATTGGTCGCGCCATTATTCGTCATCCGCGTATTTTCCTGTTCGATGAACCGCTGTCGAATCTGGATGCGGAGCTGCGTTTACAGATGCGCATTGAAATCGCGCGCCTGCATAGCTCGCTGGGTAATACCATGATTTACGTTACACACGATCAGTTGGAAGCGATGACCTTAGCCGATCGCATCGTGGTGCTGCGCCAGGGCCGCATCGAGCAAGTAGGTGCGCCGATGGCGCTGTATCACGATCCTGATAACCTGTTCGTCGCCGGATTTATCGGTTCACCAAAGATGAACTTCCTGCAGGCAGAAGTCGCGGCAGTTGCGCCTGGTGCGGTGCAGTTGCGCGTGCCCGCCTTGGGCATTCACTCGCTGACCATGAAGATTGATGCCGCTTGCCGCGAGGGGCAAAAGGTCACGCTTGGCGTGCGTCCGGAGCATTTTGCACCGGCCAGCCACAACGCTGAGGCCCTGAGCTTTAGCGCCGATTTGTCCTTTAGCGAGATGCTAGGGCACACCAATTACCTCTATCTTGATATTGGCGAAGAGAAGTTATTGGTCATTGAGGAGCGTAACGCGGCGGAGCATGAGATTGGCGAACGTGTGAGTTATCAGATTTGCGCTGAGCGCGGCATGCTGTTTGATGAGCAGGGATTGCGGTTGCGTTGATGTTCTCCGGTGCGCATGAAGGTACAACCGGGCACATGGGTAACAGATCAGACCGGGCACATAGGTAACACTTTTGTGCTCAGTCGATTCGAATAATACTTTTTTCTGC